>MPNF01000439.1 GCA_002238885.1 Alphaproteobacteria bacterium bin95
TCGCGGAGATCGCCCTTGCGCAGCTTGCCCGATGCGGTCTTCTCGAATCCGTCGGCGAAATCGACGAAGCGCGGCACGGCATAGCGCGGCATCCGGGGCACGCACCAGTCGAGTAGCTCGACGGGATCCAGCCGGGCGCCGTTCTCCGGCAGCAGCACCGCCAGCACTTCTTCCTCTCCGCCCGCGCCCTCGACCCGGACGCCGACCACGGCGCTCTCGGCGATTTCGGGATGCGCGTTCAGCACCTGCTCGACCTCGAAGGCGGAGATGTTCTCGCCGCGCCGGCGGATGCAGTCCTTCAAGCGGTCCACATAGTGCAGGCGGCCGCGCTCGTCGAACCGGGCGGCATCGCCCGTGTGGAACCAGAAATTGCGCCAGGCCTCCACCGTGCGCTCCGGCATCCGGTAGTATCCGACCGAGAAACAGCCCGGCATTTTCGGGCGGACCAGCAACTCCCCGACCTCGCCCGCCGGCAGCGGCATGTCGGTCTCGGGGTCCACGACGCAGGCCTCGAACCATTGCTCCGAGATATAGCCGGCGCAGCCCGGCTCCACCGGCTCCGACAGCGGGCACCAGAACGGCATGCCGCATTCCGTCATCCCGAAGCCCTGGAGGATGCGCAGTCCGAAGCGCTCTTCGAACTCCCTGCCCCAGGGACCGATGGGCACAGCCAGCGTCACGCGCAGGCGATGGTCGCGGTCGCGGGGCGTAGGCGGCGTGTTGAACAGGAACTCCGGCATGACGCCCAGCAGGTTGGTGTGCGTGGCGCCGCAGGCGATGACCTCGTCCAGCCAGCGATTGGGGCTGAAGCGGCGCACGATATGCACCTGCGCGCCCACGGTCAGAGCCGCAATCGTCTGCGCGCAGAGCGCGTTTATGTGGAAGAGCGGCATGGAAACGTAATAGCAGTCGCCGGCCGTCAGCCCGGTCGCGCGCGCTGTCGCGGCGGACATGAGGAAGAGGTGGCCGTGGGGCAGCAGCACGCCCTTCGACGGCCCGGTGGTGCCGGATGTGTAGAGGATGGCCCCGATATCTCCGGGCCGGGCGCTTGTTTCCGGCACAGGACCGCCGTCCCCTGCGGCCAGGAACGCCTCGAAGGTCGAGACCGCGCTCTCGGCGAACAGGTCCGGCAAGGCCGTCGGTATCTCGCCTCCGACGACGGCCAGCCGCCCCGGCACCGGCCCCTCGATGCCGTCGAACGCCTGCAACAGCCCGGCTTCGGCGACGACCATTGCCGGCGCGGCGTTATCGACCTGGTGCGCCAGGAACGCGCCCCTTAGCTCGGTGTTGATCGGCACGATGAGGGCGCCCGCCTTCATCGCGCCGAAAAAGGCGATCAGGATTTCCGGCCCGTTGCCGAGCAGCACCATCACCCGCTCGCCTGGACCTACACCGCAGGCGGCGAGCGCGGCCGCGAACCGGTCCGACTCCCGGTCGAGGTCCGCGAAGGTCAGCGACGCGCCGCCCTCGAATGTCGCGAACACTCGTTGCCCATACTGGCGCGCGCGGGCGCGGACCAGATGCGTCATCGTCCAGTCCGGCCTGACGCGCCCGTCGCCCAGAACCGCTTCCCCGCTCATGGCGGATACACTACCGGCGCGCCATCCCCGTGCAAATCCTCCGGGCTCGACCGGAACCCTATCCGTCGAGCACCGCCTCGAAGACTTCCGCGAACAGCGCGCGCTCGTCCGCCGTGCCCACCGTCACCCGGATGCAGCGGTCCAGCGGCGCGACGCCCGGCATGCGAACGAACACGCC
Organism: Alphaproteobacteria bacterium bin95; assembly: GCA_002238885.1. Lineage (GTDB taxonomy): Bacteria > Pseudomonadota > Alphaproteobacteria > Bin95 > Bin95 > Bin95. The sequence goes on from MPNF01000439.1 coordinate 1,759, forward strand.
TTCGTCCTGGAGCCGCGCCAATACGGCGCGGGCCCGGTCGCCGTCGCCGCCCATGTCGATGGCGACGAAGTTCGTCGCGGACTGCACGGTCGAGAACCCGAGCCGTTGCGCGAGCGCGTAATAGTCGTTGCGCCCGCGCGCGACCTCCTCGACCACCGAGGCGACGAACGCCGTGTCGCCGAACGAGGCGAGCGCCCCTGCCTGCGCGATGCGGTTGACGCCGAAATGGTTGCGGATGCGCCCGAGGCCGCCGATGGTCCGGGCGGGCGCGATGGCGTAGCCGACGCGGGCTCCCGCCATGCCGTGCGCCTTCGAGAAGGTCCGCATGCGGATGACGCGCGGATCGTCCGCTTCGATGGGAAACAAGGCCGAAGCGGGCGCGAAGTCGATATAGGCCTCGTCGAGCACCAGCAGCGTCGCCTCCGGAAGCTCGTCGATAAACGCGCGCACCTCTGCGGCGTCGTGCCATGTGCCCATCGGGTTGTCGGGATTGGCCAGGAAGACGAGCGGGGCCTCGAGCCTGCGCACCGCGTCGAGCAGGGCTTCGAGGTCGATCCGGTCGTCGCGGTAGGGCACGGCCTCCAGCACACCGCCGAAGCCGGCGACATGGTAGTTGAAGGTCGGATAGGCGCCGAGCGAAGTGACTACCGGCGCTCCCGGTTCGACGACCATGCGCACGACATTGCCGAGCATCTCATCGATGCCGGCGCCGAGCAGCACCTCGTCCACGGAAACGCCGTGGAGCGCTGCGATGGCGCCGCGAAGCTCGTAGCCCTCCGGATCGTTGTACCAGGAGATGTTCGCGATTGCCTCTCGCATGGCCTCAGCCGCGCCCGGAGAAATGCCGAAGGCGCTCTCGTTCGCGCCGACGCGGACGCGGAACGCCTCTCCCCGGCGGCGCTCCAGAGTCTCCGGGCCGACGAAAGGGATCGTCGAGGGCAGGCTTTCAACCAGACCGGTGAAGCGGGGTGCAGCGATCATGGCGGCGCACTCGCAGCGAGACGGGGCGGCAAAGCCCCCGTGTTCATTGACCCACTGCTACATCTGGCCGCACCGCCGGCGGCTCGTCAATACCGGTCGTGACGGCAGCCGGAATTTCCCGCTGCCAGGACGCCCGGAAACGTCAGTTCCGCGTTTCGCTGCCGGCGTGGAAGCTATAGACGGCCCCTTCCTTGATGCCTTCCGGCCAGCGTGTGGTCATGGTCTTCAGGCGGGTGTTGAAGCGCACGCCCTCCATTCCGTGGACATAGTGGTCGCCGAACAGCGAGCGCTTCCAGCCGCCGAAGGAGTGGTAGGCCACCGGGACGGGGATCGGCACATTCACGCCGACCATGCCGATCTTGACGCGGGTGCAGAAGTCGCGCG
>MPNF01000440.1 GCA_002238885.1 Alphaproteobacteria bacterium bin95
TCGCGACCATCCTCGACCGGCGCACCCACCGCCGTTATGCCGACCGGCCTGTGCCCGAAGATATGCTCGACCTGCTGTTCGCCTGCGCCTTCTCCGCCAGCGCCAAATCCGATCTCCAGCAGGCTTCCGTGGTGCGGGTGGCCGACCCGGCGCTCCGGGCGGAAGTTGCCGCGCTCATTCCGGGGATGCCCTGGATCGGCACAGCACCGGCGTTCATGGTCTGGTGCGGCGACGGGCGGCGGATCAGGCGGATTTGCGAGCTGCGCGGCAAGTCCTTCGCCAACGACCATTTCGACGCTGCCTTCAACCCGACCGTCGATGCCGCGCTCGCCATGCAGACTTTCATCCTCGCGGCTGAAGCGGCGGGGCTCGGCTGCTGCCCGATCAGCGTCGTGCGCAACCACGCCTTCAGGATCGGGGAGTTTCTCGGCCTGCCCGAATGGGTGTTCCCGGTCGCCGGCCTCTGCGTCGGCTGGCCGGCGGCACAGGGCTATATTTCCATGCGGGTGCCACCCTCGGTGACGGTGCACACCGACCGCTATGACGACGACAAGCTGGCCGGAGGCATCGACGCCTATGACCGGCGCCGCGACGCGGTTTACAGCATTCCGGCGGACAAGCAGCGCGACCTCGACCGCTATGGCGAGGCCGGTTTCTACGGCTGGTCCGAGGACAAGGCCCGGCAGGTCTCGCATACCGAGCGGCAGGATTTCGGCGCCTTCCTGCGTCGTCAGGGCTACCGGCTGGATTGATGGCGTCTCCGGCCGGGGGCGGCATCAGGCGCGTCTTCGCCAACCGCAACTACCGCCTCTATTTCACGGGCAATGCCGTCTCGCTGGTCGGCACCTGGATGCAGCGCACGGGCGTGGGCGCGCTCGCCTGGGAGCTGACCGGATCGGCGTTCTATCTCGGCCTGATCGCCATGGCGGAATTCCTGCCGTCGATCCTGCTGGGCCCGTTCGCCGGCGCGGTGGCCGACCGTGTCAGCCGGCTCGGCATCATCGCCGCGATGCACGGCCTCCTCTGCGTTCAGGCGCTCGCGCTCGGCCTCCTGACCGTTACCGGCCTCATAACGCCAGAGTCGCTGTTCCTGCTCACCCTGCTGCTCGGAACGGCGACCGCCGCTGCACAACCGGCGCGCCTGTCCCTGGTGCCGTCGCTGGTGGGCCGCGAGGACATTCCCTCGGCGGTCGCCGTCAATTCGGTCGGCTGGAACAGCGCACGCTTCATCGGCCCGATGCTGGCTGCACCGCTGCTGCTGCATGAGGGCCCGGTGACGGGCGCGGGCTGGGCATTCCTGTGCAACACAGTGACATTCGCCGCCTTCCTCGCGGTGCTGCCGATGCTGCGCCTCAGCCCCCGCCTGCGGGCAGGGCGCGAACGCCGGGGCCTGTTTGCGGAGATCGGCGAGGGCTTCGGCTATATCGGGCGCCATGCCGGCGTCGGCCCGCTGATCCTGCTCCTGCTGGCCGGAGCGCTGCTGGTCAGGCCCTATGTCGACCTGTTGCCTGCCTTTGCGGATGTCGTGTTCGAGCGCGGCGCGGAAGGCTTTTCCATGCTGATCGCCGTCAACGGACTCGGTGCGCTGGCGGGCGGCCTCTGGCTGGCGCAACGCGGCAGCCGGCGGGGGCTCGCCGTCATCGTGTTCGGCGGCGCGGCGGTCCACGCGGCGATGGTGGCGCTGTTTTCGGTCATCGGAGATTTCCATCTTGCGCTGGCTGCGCTCGGGACCGCCGGGTTCGCCATGCTGGTCATGGGCGTCGGCGCGCAGAGCCTTATCCAGATGGGCACGCCGCCCGACATGCTGGGCCGGGTGCTGAGCGTTTACGGCCTCACCTTCCGCGCCGGCCCGGCTCTGGGCGCCCTCGCCATGGGCGCGCTTGCGGACCGCATCGGCCTCTCCTGGCCAGTCCTCGGTGGCGCCTGCCTCTGCCTGGTCGCCCTCGTCCTGCTGGCCCGCCGCTTGCCCGCCATTCGCACCGCACTGGACCCGGAGCGGTAGGGTACTGCGCTACGATTCGCACATCCGGTAATCGCGGGCCCTTGTCGAGAACGCCGCGGAGACCCATAGTTCAAACGCGACGGCAGCCTGGGAGACGGTTCATGGTGTATGTGATTGCCATTCTCGCGATAGCCGTCCTGCTGTTTGTCTTCGCCTCCCGGGATTACAAGAGAATGCAAAGGGGCGACCTTTATCTGGCGTCCGCCGGCCTTGTCGCGACCCACGAGCACCTGGTCCACAATTCCGCTGCCGACTCGTTTTTCGCGGGCCCGGCCTCCCATTCGGCCATGGACCATCATCACGGAGGCGATTCCGGCGTCTTTTAGGCCGGAGCCTCAGCGCCTCTAGACTTGGGGACAGCCGGGCCTTGCCGGGGGCGGGGCGAAGGCGCACCATCGGCCGCGTTCCCGACGCGGATATCCCGTTCTCATGGACCTCGACTACCGACCCGACGCCCCGCGTGCGCTGGAAGGCGTGCGCGTTCTCGACATTTCCCGGCTGGTGGCCGGCAACGCGATTTCCCATGTGCTCGCCGACCACGGCGCGGAGGTCGTGAAGGTCGAGGACCCGGTTGAGGGCGATGCGCTCCGCCACTGGGCCGCCGCCGGGGTCGCCTGCAGCTGGAAGGTGTATGCGCGCAACAAGAAGAGCATCTCGCTGAACCTGCGCAGCGAGAAGGGGCGCGCGGTCCTGCTCGACCTCCTGCCGACAGCTCAGGTCCTTATCGAGAACTTCAAGGCCGGCGCTCTGGAGCGGATGGGGCTCGGGCCCGATATCATGCTCGCCCGCAACCCGAAGCTGATCGTCGCGCGCGTGAGCGGCTACGGCCAGACCGGCCCCTACGCCCACAAGCCGGGCTTTGGCACGCTCGTCGAGGCGATGTCCGGCTTCGCCTACAAGAACGGCTTCCCCGACAAGCCGCCCGCCCTGCCGCCGCTGGCACTCGCTGACATGGTGGCCGGGCTCTACGGCGCCTTCGGCGTCATGGTGGCGCTCAGGGAGGTCGAGTTGAAGGGCGGCGAAGGCCAGGTGATCGACCTCTCGCTGCTGGAGCCGGTGGTCTCGATCCTCGGGCCCGACGCCGCGATCCACAGCGCGACCGGCACGGCGCCGGC
>MPNF01000441.1 GCA_002238885.1 Alphaproteobacteria bacterium bin95
CGCTCCGGTAAACCGCCCTTCCCGCGGCCCAGGGCGCGGCGGGCACGGGCGACGCCAGCGGCACGACCTCGGCGACGCCGAGCGCGATGGGGTAGCCGCACATCTGCACGCAGCCGAGATCGGGACGGCGCCACAGGTCTTCGAGAGGCTGCGGCGCCTTGTAGGCCAGGTATTCGAGCGACGCGCCGGCGTCCTCCGCCACATGCGCGATCAGGTCCTTCCACTCCGCCTCGGCCGCGGGGCTGACGGCATACATGCGGGCGTTGGATACGAAGGTCATGGCCGCCCAGCCTGCCATGCGCCGGCTTCGATCTCCAGATGCGATATCCGGGAGCTTTGGCCCGCCAGCGCCGCTTCCGTATGCCCCATCCCGTTTCTGCCTGCATCCGGCGCGCCCGCGCCGTGTGATGTCAAATGTCATGTTTTGTCATGCTCCGCGTCCCTCATCGTCACCCCCAGCCCCGGCTCCCGATGCCGCCATAGCTGGTGAAGAACGGGGCGAACCGTCCGAGGCTGCTGGGAGAGCCGGGACTGGACCTCGGATCGGCGCTGGCGCGCTGTCCGGGGTGACGGAGGGGTGCGTACGCCGTGTCATGGGATGTCATGTTTCGTCATGAGGCGGCTTTCCCCTCGCTTCGTCCATCTGCGTTCGGGATCGCTCGCGGGGCATCGCGCCTCCTTCCGTTCGTCGGTTTCCTCCGCTCCGCCGCTGCAGGGCGCGAACCCTAGTTTCGCGCGTATCGCGTGCGCGTGGGCGCCCGTTGGCGCCGGCGCGGTTCGCGCGCCTGATTGCCCGCGCGCGAGGCGGACGCAGGGCGCACCTTTCCCGTGCGTTTCTTCGGGGTTTTTTCGCGCCGGCGCGAAAGAGGAGGAACCGGCTCCGCGAATGCCGCTTCCTCATGCACCATTCTAGCACAATTTCTCCATTGTCAAGTTTCAATAGGGTATTTTTTCATGTTTTCAGAATGAATCGCGTCTTCTGACCGGGGAGCGGACACCGCCGGCAGGCTCGGGCCCGGAGGAAGGCGCGGGCGCCGCGTCGTTCTTCGCATGGAACCGCAAACGGATGGCTCCGGGACGCAGGACCTGTCCCGAAAACCGTCCTGAAGCCCGGCGCAAACCCTCTACCCTGTCCGGCGCGATTCGATATCCCGAGAGTGCATCCATGCGGGTCTCGAAGTGGGGTAACAGCCTGGCTGTGCGACTGCCCAAAGCGGTAGTGGGCAAACTCGGCCTGAAGCCCGGCGACCGTTTGAAGACCGTCTTCGCCACGCGCGAACGCCTTGCCGCTGCGAGAGGCGAAAATAGGCTGCGGGCCATAGAGCGGATGCGCGCCCGCGCCCTGCCCATACCTGCGAACTACGCTTTCAATCGGGATGAAGCCAACGCTGTCAGTGGCAGCGTCCTTATGCACCGAAATCCCGATTTGGGCTACAGGAACCGGCGCAAAGGGCGAGACCGCTCGTCGGACGTTTATGCATGCCGACGTTATCAGCATGCACGCGCTAAGCGTGTTCGCCAATGCGTTGCGGCGGAGATTCTGGCTGGAGCGGAATATTGCTGCGGAGCCGGTCGTCGATGTGCGCGAGTTTGGCTACGGGGATACCGGCCAAGAAGGCATTTGCTCCCGTTTGCCGCCAAGCTTCGTTATCCATCGGGATGTCCATGGCGGCGGCTGGACATAAGCGAGGCTCCCAGCTCTTCAACCGCTTGCCATCGTCAACGCACATGTTGGCAACCTCGAACTGGTGCACCTAGCGTGAAGCCGCTCTCGGGAAGCGCGCTAGACGTGACCCCGGTCACCCGACGCGCCGTCGTCACCGGAGGAGGCCATCCGGCTTGAAGAAGTCGCGCGACGTCGCGCCTTGACTGACATTATTTTCTGTATTGACTCCATATTTGAAATATATCATCAATTTCAAGAATGCATGATCCAGCCAAGGGAGTATCCAAGCTCGTCTCGGCATCGCTCAACCGCATGTCACGCTAACTGATGGAAACGAAGGTTGCCGGTCAGCAGGAGAGAAGGTCCATGAAAGCACATCTCACCACCATCCTGTTTTGCTCATTACTCGTTGCCGCCTGCTCCAGCGGTGGAGATGCTGCAAGTACCGTGAACATCAAGAATTCAAAGGTCGGGGGCAATGTGAACACTGATGCTATTGGCGGAAAAGGTGGAACCGCCCCGACTACTGTCAATTTTATAGCAGATCCGGATTTACTAGGGAATTTGCTTCCCGGGAAGAAGCCAAGTGATCTGCTGTCGCCAGAAGAACAGAATATTGTCGAGATTTTTTGTTCAAAGGACCCGAACAAATGCGAGACCAAGACACAATGACGAAGTCCAACAGTCTGGCAATTTGCATTGTGGTCCTATCAATCGTCGGGTGTTCTAGCGATCCGAAGGAAGATCTGGTCGAAGAAATATGCAACTTTGATCGCCAGCGACCGAATACCCTAACCAGCCATGTCAATGTCTCGGGTGCAGTTGTCCGTGGAGATGTAACATCTGTGGCCACCATTCCCCATCAAGGAATTGCATCCGTTCTTGCCGGAACCACAAAGGAATTTGTGACAACAAGGGCACGGACCGGCATATGCACTAACTGTTGGTTTAACGGCTATGCTTTCGTATGTGGACCCGTTCCATGCAAGACATATTCGGAAGAAGACGTGCGCGGAGTTTACGGATTAGCGCGTTCCACAAGTATGAGAAGGGCAGAGCGTTTAGCATTGAGAAACTGCGAACAAGCCGCCAAGCTATTCGCCAGAGCAAACGATATTCCGCGCCATCGCATAGACTGTGAAATTCTACATGCCACGGTTTGCTATTAGCAGTTGAGGCGCGAAACGCCAGCGACCGGATATATTCAAGCCGTTTTGCGGACGCGAAGTTCGGTCTCTATCGTGTTGTTCGCCACTGAGAGCAAGGGCCGCGTCCGCGTCTACCCCTCAATTCACCCCCGCCGTGCGCCGGAATTCCGCAACCTCGATCCCCACCGACACCGCCGCCGCCTCAAGTTCCCGCCATGTCTCCTCGTCCACGGGGATGCCGTCTCTGCTGCGCTCGGCGTGGGTGGCGCGTTCGGGGTCTCCGGGGACGAGGACCGGGAG
>MPNF01000442.1 GCA_002238885.1 Alphaproteobacteria bacterium bin95
CGCTGTCGCCTGTCGAGCGCTCGGAGGGCACCAGGCCGAGGTAGGCCATCAGCCGCCGCGGACTGTCGAAGCGACGGATGTCACCGACTTCCACCATGAAGGTAACCGCCGCGATGAGTCTGACTCCACGCAGCGCCTGAAGGCGCTCCACCACCGGCGCGAGCGGCCAGTCGAGGAGGGCGTCTTCGATTGCCTGATCCAGTCGCGCCACCCGCTCGCAGCACCGCGTCTCCGCCATGATCATCTCGTGCAGGACGACCTTGTGGGCGGGCCAGTCGAAGCTGAGGTCGCGGAGCCACTTGAAGAATTTTCCGCACCACGCCTGCTTGCCCGGGTAGATCTTGCTGTGACGCAGAAGGAACGAACGGATTTCCTGGCGCTTGCGCGTACGGTCCTTGACCGCCGCTTCGCGGGCACGAACCAGGTCGCGCATCGCCTCATGGGCTTCGTCCGGCGTCCAGATCTCGGTGAGCTCGCCGGCCCGGTACAGCCGCGCCAGCTTCACGGCGTCGCGGCGGTTCGTCTTCACCCGATCAGAAGTCGACCGCCTGCGCCTCGGGCGAGAGGCTCTCCAGGAAGGTCCAGTTGTCGGGGGCGCCGTCAGCGACGGCGGTGATGGCGATATCGGGGCGCGCCTGCCGGATATGCGCGACCTCGCTTGCGAGTTGGGCTTTCAGCGTGGGTTTGCCGCTCTCCGGCATGCGGGCGAGATAGAGGGTCTTGAGCCATACCGTGTTCCAATGTCCGAACTGCTCCGGCCGTGCTCACCAAGTGATGTTATGAACCGAAAAGAAGTGCAAGGCCTCCAGAAACAGCCGGTTGTCCTTCGCCTTCTCGCCCCACCTAGGCAGGCAAAGCCGGAAGACCTCGACTTCCAGCGCAACCTCCCAATCCGCCTCCGTCATCTGAGTCGACATCGCTGAACCCCACGAATTGTGGACTGCTCATGATTCAGGCAAACACCCCGTTGGAAACCCCAAATCCGATACCTGAGGCAGTCCGTCCACAGGACCTAACCGTCACCCGCAAACGGCCCTTAATGGCAGGGTACCGGAGCCGCGCGTTCCGTAGGTCACAATTCGTCCGCGCTGGCGAGTGCGCACCCTAAAACCGGCATCGCGAAGTAGCGCTTCGCAATCGTCGCTGGTCCGGTGGCCCTTGCGTTCGGGGCCAGTGTCGATGGCGATGCGCGCCGTCCGCCGAAGCAATTCCCGGCCCCCTTCGAGGACCTCCGGTTCGGCACCCTCAGCATCGCATTTGAGGAAGGCCAGTCCGTCGATCCCGTGATCCTCGGCGATCCGGTCCAGCGTGGTAGCCCGGCGGCACACTACGCCCGTAGCCTTTGCCGGGTCGTCTGCGCCGAAAATCGAACTGTCCGCCTTTGAGGTGGCCAAGGTGAAGATCAGTTCCTCTTCGGCTTTCCAGACCAGCGCGTCGATGACGGTTAACGAGTTGCGGTCTGACAGATTCCGCCGGAGGCAAGCCAACGCGTCCGGGTCCGGTTCGACCGCATAGACGGTCCGCCCCTCGTTCAAGGCCAGCAGCGAAAACTCCCCTGCATGCGCCCCGACATCGAGGACCGGCCCGGGCGGCGGATCAAGGGCTTTGAACTGATATGTGCGGTCAAGATCGCGCAGGCGAGCGGCAAATCCCTTTCTGTAGGCCCGCCAACTAATGGGGCTTGCACGGAACACCGACCCATCGGGCGCTGAAATCTCGCAACAACCATCCGCGTCGCGCAGCGTTAGTCGGACCCTCTTCTTGTATCCGACTATGGCAAGTGCTTGGTGCCGTGCGAACTTGAATCGCGCTGCCCAAGACAATCCTCTTGTGTCTTTGCAACCGCCTTGAATCATCCTGTTCCCTCAAGTGTCCTTACGATGCCCGAAGCCCGCCGCGGTCCCTGCCCGTTCGGTCAGAATTGTTCGCTGTACGGGATTGGCGTCTTCCGCACGATGCCGAGCGCCAGCAAGGCTAGGACGCGCGTCTTGTACGGAAGAGCTCCAACGCTACGGCGCAGACGCTCCGCCGGGTCGCGCGGTTTCGCTTTCTCTCGCCATTGCTGTTGATCCGTCCCGTTCTCAAGGCGCTGCCGCCCCATCGCCGGCACAATCTGCATCGGGCGGAGCCGTCGCGCCGTCCTCGAGTAGCGAAGGTCGAACAGGGTATGGTCAACAGTAAGACCCGGGTCCGCAAACGCCTCCAGCGCAATTTGCGCCCCGCGTCGGTCGATCATGTAAGCGGCCGAGCCCCCACACCACCGTTCCAGCCGCTGTAGCGCCCGCCCGCCCGGCGTTCTGCCAGTCGCGCGCCACAAGGGACGCGAATGACGGTAGCCTTCCTCCAGCCGGACGATATGCGCGCCGGACGGCCACCAGTCCAAGTCCTCCAGCAGAGCCGGTGTTTCCGGCGCCAGCTCAGCATCGTCTTCGAGAATCAGCGCCGCCGGGGCGCCCGAGCCGAGAAGCCCGATCATGGCCTTGGCATGTCCGAGCATGCCGGCCGCCGAGCCAAGGTTGATACGCCAGAACGGCGGGTTGTCGTTCGTCAGCTGCTCCCAATCTTCTTGTGCGGCCAACAGCCGGGCATCGACAGCCGGAATGCGCGTCGCCTCAATGCCGAGGCAGTCGAGCTGTTGCGCCATCATTGCCCACCGATCCGGGCGGCGGTCGGGATTGATGACAAATACAGGCAGCATGGCGGGCCTCCGCAAGTTCGCTTGAACGATTGCCTTCCGATCCCGCGTCATGCCAGCGTTCCGGCAAACCGAACATGGGCGAGTTGCGCGGCCTGGTATTTGGCGTCTGCGAATTCCGTGCGGCGATTACAGCGCGGCAGGACGAGGTCCGCGCCGCTGCGGGTTTCTGTCATGGCTTGCGCTCCCGCATGTTTTTTCGGGCTGCGAGCATATGCAGCCGGTCGCCCCAGCGGTGGCAAGTCGCCGCCAGATGTTCGATCAGGGTGCGTTTGACCTTCGGCCTTGTCTCGATGGTGGGGGGTACGCCGGCATGAGTGACGATAGCCGGATCGACGGCCAGATAAGTCAGCCCGTTCTGCCACCATTCGGCATAAAGCCAGTCTATCGGCGCGCGGATGCGCCAGCAGTA
>MPNF01000443.1 GCA_002238885.1 Alphaproteobacteria bacterium bin95
CGGGCCGCCGCCTGCATCAGCCCGACTGCGCCTTCCTGCATCAGGTCTGCCATAGGCAGGCCGTAGTTCCGGTATTTCGCCGCTGTGGCCGCAACAAGGCGCGTGTAGGCATTGACGAGCTCGTGCAGGGCGGTCTCGTCCTGCCCGTCGCGCCAGCGCAGCGCGAGCTCCTGCTCCCGTTCTCGAGTGAGCAGCGGTGTGCTCATCGCATGGCGGACGAAATTCAACGCCCCCCTGCTGTTCGCCGACCGGTCCAGATAGCTCATCTCGTTCCTTCCCGCGCCTTCCGGTTGCCGAACGGACGCACCGCATTTCAAGAGGTGGGCAGCCCCGCACGGTTATTCAACCTGTCTTGCGGTTTCGTCCTTCCAAATGCCGAGAGGCGGTCTGCCCGGTGGAGAGCAGACCGCCTCGCGATTCGACATCTTGTCGCTATCGGGGTCAGGCCGCCTCCAGCACCAGTTCCACTCGTTTCACGGCTTTGTCCTCGTCGATCTTCTCCACTACTGCAAGTTCCCGGCTCAACCGTTCGAGCGCAGCCTGGTAAATCTGACGCTCGCTGTAGGACTGGTCCGGCTGGTCGGCGTTGCGGTGCAGGTCCCGCACGACCTCGGCGATAAGAATCGGATCGCCGGAGTTGATTTTCGCCTCGTATTCCTGGGCCCGCCTGCTCCACATCGTTCTCTTGATGCGTACCCTGCCCTTGAGGGTACGCAGAGCGTTCTGCATCTCTTTCTTCGTGGAAAGCGTTCTCAGACCTGCCGTCTGTACCTTGGCAGTCGGGATGCGCAGCAGCATCTTTTCTTTCTCGAATTCGATAACCAGCATCTCGAGCTCGTAACCCGAAATCGTCTGATCTTCGACCGCCAGAACCCTCCCCACACCATGCGCCGGATAAACCACATGATTCCCGGCTCTGAAATTACCTCGCTTTGTCATTCCGTTCTGTTGGTCCCCGGTTCCGTATCGACGCACCAACCGCGAAAGCGAAGCGCCCGGCCACTTAAGCAAGCGGGCGCGCCAGAGGCTTACTACGATTGGCGGGGCTTCCTCCAAGCCCGGCCCGAAGGTTAGCATAAATTCAATGGATTGGCCAGTAGCCCGCCGTGTCGCGCTCACCCGCCCGGGTTTGGACTGAAATGCCCTTCGAGCTTGCCTTCGACGCCCTCCCAGTCCTCGGCGTCCGGCGGAGCATCCTTTCGGTAGGTGATGTTGGGCCAGCTCTCGGAATAGCGGCGGTTGAAGTCGACCCATTCCTCCATGCCCGGATCGGTGTCCGGTTTGATCGCCTCGACGGGACATTCCGGCTCGCAGACGCCGCAGTCGATGCATTCGTCGGGATGTATGACCAGCATGTTCTCGCCCTCATAGAAACAATCGACCGGGCACACCTCGACGCAGTCCGTGTATTTGCACCGGATGCAGGCATCGTTGACGATATAGGTCATAGGCGAGATCTCCGGGCCGCAGGCGTTACGGCACAATGGATGCCGCCATTTAGCAGCAGGACAGGACCTGTCAACCGTCGAGGTTCGCGTAGAGGCGGGCCGCTTCGGGCGCCGGGCCGCGCCGTTCCGCCAGCGCCTCGACCTGCACGACCCGGATTGCGCCCGCCTGCGGGAAGGTCAGGACATCGCCCACGCGAAGAATATGATGGGCCTTCTGCACCGGCCGGCGGTTCACCCTGACCCGGCCAGCCTGGCAGAGTTTCGCGGCAAGCGCGCGCGTCTTGAAGAAACGGGCGCGCCATAGCCACTGGTCGAGCCGCTGTCCCGCCGCTGTTCCGTTCACCATCAGACCTTGAGAGCGGCGAGCTTTGCGAAAGGCGAACCGGGCCTGGCCTGGATTCGGCGCACCGGTCTTGAACGGCTGCGGGTGATCTGCATACCGGTTGCACTATCGCTTGCCTCAAATCCGATATCCGCCAGGACGGCCGGCAGGTCGTCGAGGCGGCAGCCCGTCACCCGGGCAAGCTGCAGGGTAGGGACGAACGGCCCCTGTTCTGCAAGGCTGGCGGCGGCCTCCGCCAGTCGCTCCAGCACAGGCGCCCGAAGCGCCAGCGGACCCGCAACGACATAGCCGGCGGCGGCATATCGTGCGGCGGGTATCGTGGGGTCCAGGGGGAGCACCTGCCGGCCCGCGGCGAACGGCTCGCCGCCGGTGTCGCGGTAAACGCGCCAGAGCAGGTCGAGCAGTCCCGCCGGCCGTGCCTTCTGCATAGCCGGCACGAACACAGCGACACGGCCGAAGCGTACGCCCAGTCGACCGAGCGCCTGACGGTCGGCGCGAGACAACGATCGTGCGAGGTCGCCAACAGCGTCGCGCCTGATCGTGCCCAGCGCTTCGGCGATCCGGTAGGCAACTCCGCGCGCTCGGCCGGAAAGCCTCTCGGGCGTCGCAAGCGCCGCCAGCGGTGCGAGATCGTGGGCAATCAGGCCGGCGACCCATTGCCGGAGGCGGCCTTCCACACGGCGCCGGGGGGCCGTCTCCAGAAGGTCGGAGGGCAGGATCCGGAGGTCGGGAGAAAGCGCAGTCGTGCCGGCGACCAGGCGGGCGACCGGTTCGCCGTTCCAGAGTACCCGGCCGTCGGCGTCGAGAGCGAAACTCTCGTCATGCGCCTCTACCAGCGCATCCACCCGGCGCGCTGCCTCCTCCCGCAGCACGCGTTGAGTGGCCAGCACGAGAGGTCGACCGCCGCGTTCCGAGCGGTCTGCGGTATAGCGAAAGCCGTCCAGGCGACCGACCGCTTCGCCTTCGAGCAAGACGGAGCCGTCGCGCGCGACGGCTCCCGCAAGGTCGCCGCCTTCCCGCAAGCGCCGCGCCAACACGGCTGTTCGTCGATCCACGAAGCGCTGGGTCAGCCGTTCGTGCAATGCGTCCGAAAGCAAGTCTTCCAGCCGCCGGGTGCGTTCCTGCCAGCCGGACGCGTCGTCGAGCCATGCGGCCCGATAGGCGATATAGGTCCAGGTGCGTACACCGGCGATGCGCGCCATGAGAGTGTCGATGTCGCCGTCCGTGCGCTCCAGCCGGCCGACCTGCCGGGCGACCCATTCCTCCGGCAACCGGCCGCTGCGGTCGATCAGGTATCGGTAAATGCGTCC
>MPNF01000444.1 GCA_002238885.1 Alphaproteobacteria bacterium bin95
ACAGCCGGTCGAGCTCCTCGAGCGTCAGCAGGTCCCGCTTGGGCAGGAACGTCATGTGCTCCGACATGCAATAGACGCAGCGGAAGTCGCACCGGTCGGTCACCGAGACGCGCAGATAGGTGATCGCGCGCCCGAACGGGTCGATAATCGGCGCTGCACCGCCCCAGGGGCCGCCGTCCATCGTCTAATGCCCTCCTCCGCCCAGTGCGGAGCAATATAGACAGCGAGCGCCCGCCCTGCCAGCCCCTTATACCAGCGACGCCGGGTTACGACCCATGGGTTGGCGCCGCCCGGTTTCCTGTCTGCGGCGCCCCGGCCGGCGTCGCGCTCCGCCCGCTCCCTCATCCTTTTATGAGTAGCGCCCGCCCCAGCGGGCGCGTATCGAAGGACCGGTACGCCGGTGGAAACGCCTCCCTCGATACGCGGCTGGCGCCGCTACTCGGGATGAGGGGCGACGTGATGCGGGTGAGAGGGATATCGCTCTCGCGGCGCCTACCGCCCGGTCCACCGCTTCCGCCTGAGGCGGGCGAGGCGGCGTTCGCGGTCCATGCCGTGGCGCTTGAGGAAATTTTGCACCGTGGTCGCGTGGAACGACAGTCCCTCGGCGGCGAGCGCGTCGCGCAGCCCGTACATAGAAAGCCGCGGCCGCGCCTCCAGGATGCGGAGGATCCGCTCCCGATGCGGTTCGATCCGAGAGGCGCTGCCGCCCATGCGCTCGCGCCGCACATGGCCGCGCTCGCGAAAGCGCGTCAACCAGCGGCCGACGCTGTCTCTCGTCAGCCCGAACCGGCGGGCCGCGGCAGAGACGCTCATGCCTTCCTCCACCACCGCCGCCACGGCCAGGCTCCGCAGCTCCTCGCCGACCGGACGGCCCTGTCCCGGCCGCCGCAGCGCGCCTGCCGGCCCGCTCTTCGATTCGCCCGTCACCGCTCCTCCTGCGCCGCGTCCAAGCGGCTTCCGTAACCGTTCAACCCGAATGCAACTTTCCGGCCTTCCGGCCGCTCAGGCAGACCTCGACAACCGGCCGCCGGGCCGACCTCCCCTCTTGCCGCCGCTGGGCGGCGGGTTCGCGGCAGAGGTCCGGAAAAGGCGGCTTGCGCGCTTGCGCCGCCCCGTCAGGTCCAGATCATGGGCCTTTCGCTCCATTGGGGAGAATTACTAGAACATATAAAGAACAATTATACGGAATGTCAAGCGTCAGCTAAAGGGCGCTGTGCAGAATTTCCAGGACATCCCCGATGCTGCGCACCGGACGGGGATTGGCGAGGACGAACGGCTCGCGCATCGCCTGCTCGGCGATTTCCGGGAAGCGGTCCGGCCCGACGCCGACATCGCCGAGCCGCGTCGGCAGGCCCAGGCGGGCAACCAGATCAGCTACCAGGTCGGCTGCGGGACGGTCCGGCTGCCCCATCGCCTCGGACACGACCTGCTGGCGCTCCCCTCCCGTCTGCCGGTTCCAGCGCAGCACCGGGGCGAGCATGACACAGGAGGTATAACCGTGCGGCACGTCGCAGGCGCCGCCGAGGACATGCCCGATTCCATGGCTGGCCCCGACCCGCACCCCCGCCGTGACACCGGCCATGGACATCCATGCGCCGAGCTGGCTTTCGAGCCGCGCATCCACATCGCCGGGCGCCGCTTTCGACGCCGCCAGCGACCGGGCCAGCAGCTTCAGGGCCTGGAGGTTCATGGCGTCGGTATAGGCATTGGCGCCGGGCGCGCAGAGCCCTTCGACCGCATGATCGACAGCCCGGATCCCGGTCGAGAACCACAGCCATTCCGGCGTGTGCAGGGCGGCCCAGGGATCGAGCACCACCGATGTCGGGATCATGTCGGGATGCTCGTAGCCCTGCTTCTCCGGGATGCGCGTGTCGGTGCTGCCCTGGTAGTGGTAGTACTCGCCGCCCGAGAGAGTCGTCGGGACGGCGACCTGACCGATGTCCGGCCCCCGGAACTCTGGCCTCGTTCTTGTGCCGTCGGGCTGAACCACGGTGCGGAACGGCTCCATGTCGTCCACGGTTTCAAGACCGTGCGCCAGCGCCAACCGCGCCATCTTGCCGACGCCGGAGGCCGAACTGCCGCCGACCGTGACGATCAGGTCGGCCTTCGCAGCGCGGGCATCGCGCGCCGCAGCGATCACCGTTTCGCGGTGGACATGGGCCGGAATGCCCTCGAACAGCCCGGCGACACGGTTCCCGAGCCCCCTGCCGATTTCGGAGACGACGTCGCTCTCGCGGTTCAGCGTCCGGCTCACGATGAGGAAGACGCGCTTCGCCCCGAGTCGCCCGGCCTCTTCAGCGACGACCTCGGCAGCGGGCCGTCCCCACACGACCCTCTGCATCCGCGAAAACTCGATCTGGCCTGCCTGCGTCACGATTCAGCCCCTCCCAAGGACGATCCGCCATCCCCTGAACCGCAATGGCTCGGCCGCGCGCGAATCGGATAGATCGTAGTCCAGGCGGCCGAGTTTGCGGATATAGGCGCGCGTCAGGGTCGCTAGTGCGCGTCCATAGGAGTCGGAAGCGGGCGCCAGCAGGGCCGCGGCCTCCTGCGCGATCGCGCGCGGCTCGGCGCCCTCCGGCAATGTCCGGCGGAAGAATGCGGCGGCGCGCAGCCAACCGACCAGCGCCCAGGCTGTGCCAATGTCTTCGCTGCCGGCCTCTCCGCTTACAACCTGTCCCGCAAGCGCTGCCAGTGTCCCGCCCGTTTCCCGCGCATAGGCCGGCAGGTCGGTAGGCGGCGATGCGTCCAGGTCCATTTCCCGCGCGTCGAGAAGGCGTCGGAAACGGTCAGCCGGCAGGCCGTGCTCGCGCATGGCAGCCGCGAGCGGCTGCACCACGGCGTGGCGGCGTTCCCGCCCCGAAGCGGCCTCGTCCAGTGCATCGCGCCACCATTGGAGCCGCACGGCTCCCAGCATCGGCTCGCCCACGGTCTCCCGCAGATGCGCTACCTCCAGGTTGAAGGCGTGCAGTGCGTAGAGGGCTGGCCTGGCCCGTGCGGGCTGGAAGGCGATGACGGCTGCCCGGTCCGCATCGAACCGGATAACCCGGTCCTTGCAATAGGCTGCGTCGTTGCTTTGCTCGGCCATGGCGCAATATC
>MPNF01000445.1 GCA_002238885.1 Alphaproteobacteria bacterium bin95
TCGTATAAGGCCCGTAGCGCTCCGGGAGGTCACGCCACGGCGCCCCCGTGCGAAGCACCCACAGAATGCCGTTCAACACTCGGCGATCGTCCACCCGAGGGACGCCGCGGGGCTTGTTCGGCAGCAGCGGCTCGATCACACGCCATTCGAAGTCTGTCAGATCGTAGCGGCCCATCTCCAAACTCCCTGAGGTTGGGAGCTTGAATCACATCTTCGCAAATCACGAAACACCTTATGGGTACACGACCTAGTTGGGAGCTTGAATCACATCTTCGCAAATCACGAAACACCTTATGGGTACACGACCTAGTTAGGCCGGATCCATTGACCGAATTATTTTGCAAATACCTCCCATTTGGGCAGGGGTCATTGGCTTTGTATCTTCATATCATTCCCCGGATGCGCTGGCCTTGTGCTCCTGTGCGTCACGCGGGGTGCAAGCCACCGTCGAAGCTGATGAATGAGGAAATGAACCCGCAAGGAGAATGGCATGAACATCACCGCACTGCACAAGACCACGGCCGCCCTTCTGGGCCTGCTGCTGTCTTCACTACCCCTGGCCAAAAATACGAATGCCGCCGAATTGGAATGGCTCTGCGGGGAGTATTCTTTCCTTGGTGGCGCCAAGGTGTATGCCGGCAAGCTGCAGAATGGGCGTCCAATCGGCCTCGTCGTATTCGATGCCCGTTCCGAGGCCGGACGCGTTCTCGCACTATACGCCTTCGGGCCAAAATCGGACGGGGGTGGCGGCCAAGGATGTAAACCTCACTTCGGCAAGATCCACGGGGACACTCTCGTCGTCAGTCTTGGAGGCAGCACGAAGGCAACCTACATATTTGAAGAGTCGGGCAAAGTGTCTCTCGAATGGTCCAGAAGGAATCGGAGCGGCAAAACCGAAAAACTGGAAGGGAAGCTCAAGGAGCAATTATAGGAATTCAAGGGATCGGTTTGTCGGTGAGCGTCCGGTGAAGACCGTCTGCTCGGCCCCATTGGCAATATCTCGCCCGCAGAGGCAGAAGCAAATCACTATACTGCCAGAGAAAGCCTTGACATGGTTGTATAACTCAAACCACACTGCCTCCACGAAAATCGGAGCGGTTCAAGCTCTTGGGCAGCTACAGAGAGAGTTCCGTGCATACCTTGTCCGATATACATTCCGTTGACAGAAAGTCACTAAAGGGAGGTTTTACCATGAAGAAAGTGCTTGCAATCTTGGTCTCAATCTGGTGCCCTATACTAGCTTGTGGTGCTGCCAATGCGCAAAGTTCGATGACCAAGAATGAACTGCACTCCTTCATTGAGGATATACGAAATGGAACTGTGGAGTACGACAATCTTGAAGGAAGATTGGCCAAAGCAATTCGAAAAAGGCAAAAGAAATTCGCTAAGGACTTTGATGATGTAGGGCAAATTGAGGAAATTTATTTCGTAACGACTGAGACTGGCCGGCGCGGGCGCGGCGATATTTACGTCGTCAGGTTTGAGGACGGTTGGTATCTGTTCGCAGTTCGAACAAATGCTAACGGAAGGTTGGCTTTTTTGAGGCACAGGCCTTTTTAGATCCATAAACGGGCAGAGCACCTGGCTCTTAGCTTGACGAGTTCGAGAAGATCCAGGGCAGAAGTTCGTCGAGGCGGCTATTCGGGTGGCCGGTGGCGATGGCTTCGAGGGTAGCCTTGAGCCAGGCATAGGGTTCGACGCCGTTCAGCTTGGCGGTCTCGATGAGCGAGGCAATACGCCCTCACGCGGCGGCGCCTTCGTCGTGACTTGCGAGCAACGCGTTTTTCTCGACAGGGCAATCGGCCGGGCGAGATTCTCGATGGCATTGCTGTCCATCTGGACGCGCCTGTCGGCAAGGAAGAGCTGGAGGCCGTCCCGAAAGCTGCTGTCCCGCGTTCTTGACAAGCCGGCTTGCCGTCGCTGGTATTTCGGCAGTGGCGGCGGCGAGCCGCCTTGAGGGAACATGCGATGGCCCGCGCGCCCGGTAAGGCCGGCTCGGTCAGCATGAGCGCTTGGCCCACGCCGGCCAGGACAGCGTTCCGGCATGGATGACGTCGATCTCGATGCGTTCGAGCCGATTCCTTTCCCGGAACTCGGCCCAAAGGTCGAGTTCAACGCCAATTTCTGCCGCAATCCGATGTGCCCGAACTTCGGGCCGGCCCCGAGCCGAACCGCCTATGCGGACCGCTACACCGTCAGCAAATTTCCGCGCTTCCTGAACGAGCGGCGCTACAGGTGCAGTTACTGCTATATGACCTCGCGGCTGCTCTCGAACCGGTCGCTGCGCGCCACCTATGTGTGGTTCAAGCGCCAGAGCATTCCCTTTGCCGCCTGCGACAGGGAGGGTTGCGAGAACTACGGCGTCAATCTCTTCGAGCACTGGGCCTGGGAGCGGTACCGGCCGGACAACCGCAACGACCCTGACGTGGTGGAATGCCGAAGGTCCAAACCGAGGCACAGGTTTCGTGTGGGCGAAGCCTCCCGGCAGCATGGCACCCGCGGCAGGGCGGCCAGTCTGGATGGGCACAGGACGGCGGTATTCAAGCATGTGCGCGCCGGCGTGGGCATGCGCAGCTCGATGCTGCTTCTCGAGGACCCGGACATCCATCCGAACCGATACCTGAACCTCCTCCGGATGCTCAGCTACCGGATCAGGGATTACCAGAGCTACTGCAATGCCAGGCTCATGGCGCCCGGCTACCCGAAACGGCTGCCCCGGCTGTTCGCCCGGGCGAACGGGGCCGAGGAGATGGGCCCTCTGGACAGTCCGTTCAACAATCTCGCGACCCTGCACACTGACACGATGAGTATTTCGCTCAGGATGCCGACGGAGGCGTATCCCGACCGCCAGTTTCCGCTCCCCGTGCTGATGACGGCGCTCCGCATCCACAGGCCGAGCAGCTGGTTCCTGCTTGCCGTGCATCCCTGCGTAATGTTCGGCGCCAAAAAACCTGCCGCGGCAGTCTGAGGACGACTTCTTTGAGAATGATGAGGATGACGGTGAGGATGAGGCCACCATGGATGCCGCTCTCCCGGTCGCGCAACGCCGGTTCGATCATCTCCATCACTTCGGCAGCGACCAG
>MPNF01000446.1 GCA_002238885.1 Alphaproteobacteria bacterium bin95
GGCAGCCTGTGAGCGCCAGCAACCGGATTGCGGCGACGGCCTCGGGCCAGCGGGCTTCGTGTGCCACGAGAGCCTTCCCGAGCCGCGCCAGCTCGTCGTGGTCCAGGAACCGGGCGATGTTGCGCCTCTCGTCCGCGAATTCCTCGCGATGGTGCTGGATCGCTACGGCATTGAGGGGCCGAACGACAACCCAGCACGCTGGATCGAAGCCCTCATCACGACGCTCGCGCTGACGGAGGCCTTCTTGGGCTACGGGGAGCGCGCAGATTTCCCGCTGGCGGATCGGCTCCCGCCCCAGGAGGTGCGTGCTCACCACCGGCAAGTCCTTCATCGGTGGCTGCGCGATGCCGAAGGAGATGGACACCCACAACAAGGCGCGGGCCGAGCGCCCGTCCCGCCGCAGCTCCTGAACCCGCCAGCCGGTCTCGTCGCCGTGACGCACCGGCGCGCGCTTCTGATGATCCAGGATCGTCTGCGCCAGCGGTTCAAACAACGCTTCCATCCGCCCCAGCCCGCTCAGCCGGCCAGCGTGCCGGGGGAGATATCCAGCCCCTGGTCTGCGCACCGGCGCCATTCCCTCAGAATACGCAGGGCTACTTGTCACCCATGAATTACGAGAGGAAAATGTTATCAAGAGTTGCTTAGGTCCCAAGCCCTAAACCGTCCACGGAAGCGGGGCAAGACCACTTGACAGATTCGCACCTCCATAAGCATCATCGCTTCGCCAACGGCAACTGGAAGCCCCAGTCGGCCCATCCGTCGCATACAACTGGCGGTACCCGAGTGGGACCGCCCGTCAGGTTCGCCAAATAGCGGACTATTCCTTGCCAAGAGCAGTTAGCAACGGCCCGCCAATGCCAGGAGAGTTGAGTCCTGATCGAAGGCTAGTTCGACCGATGTTCTAACGGCGTTTTGGAGGATCGAATAACTCATCCAAAGTCTACCTCTATTAAGGCAATCACCACGCAAGGGAATGTCAGTGACAATTATCGAAAAAACATACTTGAGGCGCATTGCTAGTGACGCCCCCACTGTCGGGCAACTCGCATATCGCGGTCAAGCAGACAGTGCGTGGAGATTGCGCTCCAGTGCCACACGACGGCTGATTCTGGACATGGGGGAAAAGCCCGACACAGACATTGAGCGCACTGTCCCATTTTCCAAGCTCTTTATGTCCTATCATCGGACAGTGCTTATTGACGGGGCTCGCAAGTACGGCTTCGACCATGGCGACAAGCGAGAGGATTCCGACTTGAAGCTCCTATGCCGGTTACAACACCTCGGTGCTGCAACCGGGCTAATTGACTTCACACTCGATTCTTTGGTTGCCCTATGGATCGCTACAGCAATGCCGGAAGGTCGAGATTGCCCTGGAAGGGTCTATGTGATTAACTTAAACGATACGAATAATTTCGAAAGGATGCCACTGTCCGAAAAACATCACGGCCTTAACAATATATTTCCCTTGGAAGCGGGGCCAACAGTGCGGCAATACTATTACGAGCCACAATTCAAACAAGAAGCCAGTAGCCGGGTATTACGACAGCGAAGTGTGTTCTTGGTGGGCCATCCGTTAGGTGAGGAAGTTCCAGACGAACGAATTGCATTGGAGATTGAGATTCCAAGTAATGAGAAAGCGAACATAAGAAAGGAGCTTGAAGTTTTGTTTGGAATTAGTGAACAAACCCTATTTCCGGATATCTACGGCTTTGCGAACGCCCATTCTCAAAAGTCCGCTATGTCTCGGCTGGATGATCCAGAATATTTTCTTAACAAAGGCAATGACCTCTATCAGCGCCGCAAATTTCAGAGATCCATAAGGGCTTACAGTGAGAGCCTAGATCTCGAAGCAAATCGATCCAAGACTTATTATCTGCGCGGTAATGCTAAAGCACAAATTGAAGACTACGCTAGTGCTATAAGCGATTATGACAAAGCGAGCGAATTTCTAGAATCGTCCATGATCGGCGAGACTCGAGAAGAGCGAGCTATTCCGAACATGGCAATGATCGCTTTTAATCGAGGTAATGTGAATTGCGCATTAGAGCAATATGAACTTGCATTGAGGGACTATGATCGTGCCCTCCAATCCGCGACACAGGGACTACGAGGAACTGTGCTATATAATCGCGGCAATGCTAATGCAAGAATGTTAAATTTTGTTGACGCTATTTACGATTATCAGCAGGCGATCGAAGCTAATATCCGTTATGCGCGATTCAATAAAGGAAATGCCTTAGTCGTATTGGGTCGATTTCAAGAAGCGCTCAAATGCTATACGGAGGAACAGAGTGTTTTCCACTTCTCGCATGCCGATAACAATATTTCAAATGTTTGCGCCATTGTTCGTCACTTGGGCAACAGAAAGACGATTGTGAAGTTAATTGATCCTGAGGAATCCAAGATTAAGCCGATTCCATATTTTGTGGTTCAGGAGTTGCAAGGCACGGAAGGACTAACTGCTGATAGAGATCAAGCTAACGATGCAGTGCATGAAGGAGGAACCACCTACCTGCTAACGGGAAACGCGGGGAATATTGGCAATTTCGGTGGAGGAGATACGAAGGGGGGAGAAGGCTACCATGGACAGAAAGGGTTCGCAGTTAGAGTGGCGATATAGATTGTTTCTGCTAGGAGGAGCTTGCGCCATAGGACGGTTTGCACCGGAACGAATGTGTCGGGGAGGCGGCACATGGATATGGCTGGGCAAAGAACTGGATAAATGCACAGTGATGAAGTGGAATCGGCGTCATGTGCGCCCGGATCGATCCCCGATCGGTCGCATACCGGCGCTGGGTCCCCGGCATCGAGACGTCATCCCCCGTCGTCAGGCCGGTTGAAGCCCTTGCAGCCGCTTGACGTTCAACGCCAGACAGACGAGGTCCCATTCGCCCTGAACCTTTTTCAGGCCCCGCACGCTGAAACGGCGAAAACCCAGCACCTCCTTGATCCAGCCGATCGGCGCCTCGGCCAGCCATTTGCGTTGCGCGTACTGCGCCCGGCCCGCTTCCGTCGCCAGCTTCTTG
This sequence comes from Alphaproteobacteria bacterium bin95, assembly GCA_002238885.1. Classification (GTDB taxonomy): domain Bacteria; phylum Pseudomonadota; class Alphaproteobacteria; order Bin95; family Bin95; genus Bin95. Next base: position 3,027 of record MPNF01000446.1, read on the forward strand.
GCCATGGCGGCCTTGGCCGGATGCTTCTGCGCGTCCACCTCGAG
>MPNF01000447.1 GCA_002238885.1 Alphaproteobacteria bacterium bin95
GGTGGATTTCGAACTCAACGCTGCGGGCGCGGCGCTGGCGCGAAAACCCTTCCTCGAGATTACCGAAGACCTCTGGGAGCGGACCTATGCGCTCAATGTCCGCGGCACCTTCAACGGCGCCCAGGCCGTCCTGCCGCACATGCTGGAGAAGGGCGGCGGCGTGATCGTCAATATCGCAAGCGTGGCCGCCAGGATCGGCGGCGCCGGCAATTCGGTCCATTACGCCTCGTCGAAGGGTGCGGTCCACACGATGACGCTCGGCATTGGCAGGGAGTTCGCCAGCCGGGGCGTGCGCTGCCTGTCGATCTCGCCGGGACTGGTGGACACACCCTTCCACGACAACACGCCGTCCGAAGTGCTGCAGGGCTATGCGGAGCAGATGCCCATCGGCCGAATGGCCCAGCCCGAAGAGATCGCCGAGACGGTACTGTTCGCCTGCTCCGACGGCGCCAGCTACCTCACCGCCGATACGATCTATGTGACCGGAGGGCTGCGGTAGTCCGAGAGTCCAGCGGGTGGCTTGATGGTCGGGAACGTTGGGTTCTTCCCCTCAATGAATAGGAAGCGAGAGCTTAACTAGATTATTGGTACCGCAGAGGGGTCCAAAATGCATGCTTTCATCGACACGAACGTATTGTTGAAATTCTACTATTTTTCTAAAGATGATTTAGATGGTTTGAACAAAATTTTCGTTCCTCGCAAGGACGCGGGAGTAGAAGTGCACTTGACACAGCAGGTTCGCGATGAATTTATTCGAAACAGAGAATCGAAAATAAAGGACGCATTGACTCGATTTTCAAATGCTAAAATTAATATTGAATTGCCATACTTTATGAGAGTGTATAGTGAATATAATAAGATTATTAAATTAAGAAAGAAATTACAAGAGAAAATGAAAGATGTCAGAAAAAAAGTTGATGAAGATGTTGCAAGTCAAGAGTTAATTGCTGACAAGCTAATTTTTGATATTTTTGAAAAATTTGATGCGGTAGAAGTTTCACAGCAGATCTATGAGGAAGCGCGTCGCCGCGTCGATATTGGAAATCCCCCTGGGAAAAGTAACTCCCTTGGTGATGCGATCAATTGGATCATGCTAATCGAAAACGTTCCCGAAGGACAGGACCTTCACATAATAAGTGAAGATGGAGATTTTTATTCTCGCTTGGATGAGAAAAAGATACATCCGTTTTTAGAGATGGAATGGAAAGAAAAAAAGAGTTCTGATATTCATATTTATCGGAGTATAGGCGAGTTTCTTGATGGGCACTTTGACGGTACAGCTTTTCCTTATGATAAACGGGAAAATGAATTAATTGAGGATTTGGCAACGTCTGGGAGCTTTGCATCTACACATAGTACTATCGCTGAATTAGAAAGTTATGGGTATTTCTCATTAGAAGAAGTGAAGCGTCTCCTTGGCGCCGCAATTTCAAATAACCAAGTGAGCTGGGTTTTGGGCGATGATGATTTATTGGAATTCTACCATAGAGTGGCGATTCCAAGACGGGAAGAGATAAGGGACAAGAAACTAAAGTCCATACTAGATCGCGTGGCAGGTTTGGATTTGTTTTAGGAGCTTGGGCGGATAGGGGGATCATATCCGTTGACGAACGGTGACGAAGGGTTGCATAGCTGGGGTCACTCGTCGTGGAACGACACCCAGTCCGATAGCGGCGCGCGTTCGGTGCGCAGGCTGTTTTCGACCGCGCTTTCGTCCTCGTAGCCGAGCGCCATGCCGCACACGACCACCTCTTCCTCGGGCATGCCGAGCACTTCGCGAACGGTCTCGTGATAGGGCGTCCAGGCCACCTGGGGGCAGCTGTGCAGGCCGAAGGCCCGTGCCGCTACCATGACATTCTCCAGGAACATGCCGTAGTCGAGCCAGCTGCCGATCTCCAGCACGCGGTCCACGCTGAAGACGATGCCGACCGGCGCATCGAAGAACATCTGGTTGCGGGCGTGCTGGGCGCGCATCTTGTCGGTCTCGCCGCGCTGGATGCCGAGCAGGCCGTACAGGTCCCACCCGACCTTGCGGCGGCGGGTGAGATAGGGCTCGGGAAACCGGTCCGGGTAGTATTTGTATTCCGCCTTCAGTTCGGCCCCGTTCATGCCGGCGGCAAGCGCCGCCCGGGTCAGCCGTTCGCGCGCGGCGCCGGTCACGACCCGCGCCTTCCAGGGCTGCATGTTGGTGCCGGAAGGCGCCCGTGCCGAGACTTCCAGGATCTCGCGGATGACTTCCGGCGGCACCGGGTCCGGCTTGAACGCGCGAACCGACCGGCGCGAGGCTATGGCTTCAATGGCATGCACGTGGGGTCTCCATGGCGGGCAGGCTGTCGATGAGGATTCGGTTCACTTCGTCCGGCGCCTCGAACGCGGCCCAGTGGCCGGCGCCGGGAACGACATGGAAGGGGCAGCCGGGCTGCACGGCTTGGAACAGGTCGCGCCGCGTGTGCAGCAGTTCGCCTGCTGTGGCGTCGCGCTCGCCCCAGATGCCCTGGAGGGGCAGGCCGGCCGCCGACATTTCGCGCAGCCGGCGGGCGAGGCTGTCCCCTGCCGGGATCTTGCCGGAGCGGATGCGCGCCCGGCGTGTATTGGCGTTCTGGACCGCGAGTGCGGTGGCATCGATCCTCGCGGGGTCGCCGAACATCTGGAGGCCTAGATTGTGGCGGTGGAGATCGAGGATTTCCGCCTCGCTCATGTTCCTGTTGGGCTTGCGCAGCGGAGCCCTGGCCGCCATCGGCAGGCCGCGGGCGGTCGCGCGCACTGGGCCGGTGCCCGCCACGGGGAGGCCGAGGGCGTTCGAGCCGATGGCGGTGTAGCTCATCACCCGCGGCAGGATGCGCACGGCGACATGGCCGCCGACGATGCCGCCGAAGGAGAAGCCGACGAGATGGAACGGCTCCGGCGCGCGCCGCTACAGCACTTATGTCAGAATGTCGGCGAGGCTGCCGGCGTCGAACGGCATCGGCGGCAGGGCGCTTTCGCCCATGCCCGGCAGGTCGCAGGCCAGCACACGAAAATGCATCGAAAGCGCCTCGATGTTGCGCAGCCAGTGCGTCCAG
>MPNF01000448.1 GCA_002238885.1 Alphaproteobacteria bacterium bin95
GTTGATGGATGCGGTGGTGGAGGCTTACGACGGCAATGTGCAGATGATCGACAGTTCGAGCGTCCGGGTTCACCAGCACGCGGCGGGTGCAAAAAGGGGGGTCCGGATCGTTGCATGGGTCGTTCCCGTGGTGGACTGACCACGAAGATCCACGCCGTGGCGGACGTTACCGGTCTGCCGATCCGCTACGACCTCAGCCCCGGCCAGGCACACGACAGCACGACCGCCGGCGCCATGCTGGCGAACCTGCCGCCCGACAGTTTCCTGATCGCCGACAAGGCCTATGACGCCAAATGGATCCGTGACCTGATCGAGCAACGCGATGCCGTCGCGATCATCCCCGACCGAGAAGGCGCGAAGACCAGGCACGCCTTCAGCAAATCGTTGTATCGATTGCGAAACCGTATCGAACGCGCCTTCAACAAGCTCAAGCAGTTCCGCCGCATCGCCACCCGCTACGAAAAGCTCGCTGCCAACTTCCTGGCCATGATCAAGATCGCTACCATCAGACTCTGGCTACGCGCTTATGAGTCCACGACCTAGTCGAAGCGCGAGCGAACGACCATTTCCAGCAATTCCTGAATGCAGTGCGCGACACACGCGCCTATGCCGCGATGCGGACGATGGGGCGGGACGATTTGCGAACGGCCCTGTGGCTTTCCAGCCGCGGTTTCCCCGGCAGTCCCGACAACCTGGAGTTTGCCGAAATCCGTCCCGATATTGCCGAAAACCTCCTGCCGGGCCGCAACAGAGCGTCCGCGTGGCATTGCCGGCGATTCAGACGACAATGGAACGGCAGTGCAGCGCTGGAGCGGCTGATACGATGGAGCGCCACCGGTTCGGCGACTACGCGCACCGCTCCGCATGAAAGGCACTTTCGCCTTCCGGCCTGGTTGCTCAATGGACTCCGCTCGGGTGGAAATTTTCTCTGGAGGCCTCTCGAAGGAGTGGTGCATTTCGCGGTGGACGCCACAGGCGTGCGATGCCTCGCCCCGTCCGGACAGAACGGTGGAGGGCTCTTCGCATACGAGCTGCCCCTGGCGCATTGTAGCTCGGATCGATTCGGGGACCATCGCGTGTTTGGCTGCGAATGGGACGATTTCGCCGGGACTGGTGAGGAACGGAATCTCAGCAGGCGTGCCGTCGCTCAGTCCTGCGACAACTGGAACGAATTTGTGGATGCGGCGAGCCGGTCGCGGGTGTTCGCAGCCATGCGCGGGCTCGGGCGGGACAGTCTTGCCATTGCCCTCTGGCTCTCGGTTCCCGAGCCGGGCGGCATGTTGAAGCGCCTTCAGCTCGCCGAGAACTCACGTGAACTTGCCAACCAAATGCTGCCCCTGCCGGGCGAGCGGGGTCTGTGGCGCGACAGGAGTTTGCAGGGGGCGTGGAGACGGGTATCGGACAATGCCAAGGCAAAAGAGATCGCGCGCCACACATGGTTCGGCGACGATTATGCTAGGCAGTCCGCGCAAAGCAGCAGCATAGAAGAGCGGTTGTTGGCGCAGAACATAGCGAGCGGACGTCTGTCGCTTGACAGGATCCGGTCCGATCATTCCTACAGGGACTATCACATAGAGCGTTGCCACCGCGAACTCGTCGAGGCCTGGTCGGAAATCGACGGCCGGAGACTTCGCGAGCTGACCTGGAAACGTCCGCAGGCTCTCATAAGCGCGGTTTCTGCGGGTACCCGACTGCACGCAGCGCAACGGAAGCCGTGGTTCCTGCCGGTATCGCTGATTGTGGGCGCGATACGCACATCCGGGCTCGATTTGGCGGGGCGAATAAATGACACGCCGGAGCTGGCCCGCGACTGGGCCGACGCAGTCCGCGATTTCTATGAGCGGAGCCTGAAGCCGCAACTCGCGATGGCCGGATACGACACGCTTCCTACGCAATTTGGCGAGGAGATCGAAGCGGAGCTTGTCAAGAAATGGCTGCAACTATTGTACGGGAGCACCCGCGAACGAGCCGAAGTTGCACGGGATCTGCCGAACGCGGCTCGCGAGGCCGCGCAACGCGCAGGTCTGGCCGAAGAACGGGCAAAGGTGGCGGGAGGAAAAACTGCCCCGCGGCCCAGCTTGCGCGACATACGGGAGTGGAACCGGCGCTGGCATAGTCGGACGCGCCTCGAACGGGCCAGGACGATTGCGACCGAAGGCGATTCACCGGTAATTGATCGGGACCGGTTTGCCTTGCCGCTCGTACTAGAAGCAGGTGAAATCCTCGGGCCGAACATGCGCCTGATCGAGACCGTGGAGGAACTCAATGCGCTGGGCAAGGAAGAAGAGCACTGCATTCCCGACTATGCGAGCAGCTTCCGAACGGGGCAAAGCCACTGCCTGGTGATCGAGGACGCCGAAGACTCCAAAAGGCGGTCGACGGCGGTCATCGAGGAGAGCACGCGATTGACCTGGAACAGGACGACGCTGGTGCTGGCAGGCGAAGCGCCCTACCGATTGAGAGAAATCCGGATGAGCCGGAATGCGAAGTCTCCGCCCGAGCACCGCAAGCGGGTGGAAATGCTGGTGGACGCTTGGAACAGGAGAGCCGCTGGCAGACAGGTTGAGGCAAGTCCCGAAGAAGCGCGTCGGCGCGACTCGGCGTCGCGGACGATCCGGGAATCGTCGATTCGGCTCGACCGGGTGCAGCCGTACTGGGATCGGGTGAGCAAGGGCTGTGTTCCCGCATGGCTGCATGACTTCGACCCCGCCGAAGGGCTGCTCCTGAGGCTCTACCGGGAGTATCGCGAGGCGCCGGGCTAGCTAGCGTTGGCGTCAGCGCAGGCGTCAGTCGGCCGCCTTGGCCTCGGCGCGGCGGCGGTGGAGTACCGGCTCGGTGTAGCCCGAAGGCTGTTCCCGGCCCTGGAAGACGAGGTCGCAAGCGGCATTGAAGGCGGGGCCGTCGAAGGCGGGAGCCATCGGCGTATAGGCAGGATCGCCGGCGTTCTGCCGGTCCACCACCGCCGCCATCTTGCGCATGACCGCCTGTACCTCGTCCTCGGTGCAGACGCCGTGATGCAGCCAGTTGGCCATGTGCTGGCTGGAGATGCGGC
>MPNF01000449.1 GCA_002238885.1 Alphaproteobacteria bacterium bin95
TGCCGCAGGGCGGGCTGGAGGCGCTGGAGAGCATGGACCCGCTGGAGATCAAGGCGTTCCAGTACGACATCGTGTGCAACGGTGTAGAGCTCTCCTCCGGCGCCATCCGCAACCACGATCCGGCCATCATGTACAAGGCGTTCGAGATCGCGGGATACGGGCCCGAAGTGGTCGAGGCGCGCTTCGGCGGCATGCTCTCGGCGCTGAAATTCGGCGCGCCCCCGCATGGCGGCTCGGCCCCCGGGATCGACCGCATCGTCATGCTGCTCGCCGACGAGCCCAATATCCGCGAGGTGATCGCGTTCCCGATGAACCAGCAGGGCCAGGACCTGATGATGGGCGCGCCCGCCCCGATCGAGGCCGCCCGGCTGAAGGAACTCGCCGTCCGCCTCGACCTGCCGAAGAAACGCTGAAGCCGGGGAGGCCTTTCCCGCTCGTCCTTCGCCCTGGATGAAGGTGCTTGCATCCATGACGGATGCCGTATTGTCGCTATATGCAAACTTATCGATGCGCATAAATCTGGAAGTACATTGAGTCTGTCAATCCGCGAAAACAAAAAATTCATCTGAGACAAACTCTACAAGAGTTCACCCGACCTTCTATACATTTTTGTCATATATAATCTTTTTCTTGGCAATTGTTATTGCTCGTTCATGAGTGAATTAATCCCTCAGTAGTCGCCGAATCGCGGGAGGCGTTTGGTCACTTCCGGTTCGCCGGCAATTGATTTCGAAAATCCGGACCGGTAGTCCGGAGATGCGGAAACTATGCTTTGTGCGGTTACTTGGCCCTGGCTCCTGTTTCGATGTATCAATGTTGCGGTCCTTTTCCTTTCAGTCACGTCGGGGTTCGTCTCGGACACCAGGGCGCAGACGCAGCCGACGGTGACATTTTCGTTGTCGCCGGATGCGGTCGGAGAAAGCGGTTCGACAGTCCTGACCGTTGCGGTTTCGCCGCCTTCGGCATCGAGATTTCAGTTGGAGATCGAACTGACGGAACCAGATCATCTGGGTGGCGGGCCGTCGCGCCGCGCCGAATTTGCCGATGGCGCTTCCGGCTCACGGCTGACGCTCGAGGTCGATCCCGGCGACGCCTCGAAAAAGGTCACGATCAACGCCGTTGAAAACAGCGGCGTCGTCTGGTTCGCGAACGAGAGCCAGGACAGATATCTCGTCGGCGGCAGGGCGGAACTGTCGATCCGCGGACGGGTCGTCGTCGGATCCGGCGTGGTGCCGCCGGACCCCGTCAAGCTCTTCATCGAGGATGACGAGGCAAGTGCGGGCCACTGCCATGACGGCATGCGGCCCGTGGCGGACCTCGATGGCGGCAGCTGGGTGAACAGCGACCGGGTCGAACTGGTCTTCGATCGCGAACTGCAGACCGGCAATGCGCCGGCTGCCGTGCATTTCCGGCTGAGGGCGGTGGGCGCGCGCGTTTCCCATCCCCGGTCGAAGCGCGTCCTCATCGGTTTCGAGCAGGACGAAACGACCCGGAATCCGAAGAAGGTACAGATCCTTCTGGCAGAACCTGTGGAGCACGGTCAGGCGTTTAGGGCCTGGTACCAGCCGCCGACGGACAGCAATGGCGATATCGATCCGGGCCACGGGGCGCTCCGGGACCTTGGCGGCAATGTCGCCTGCCACCTGATCGGCATCACGCTGGAGAACCGGACGCCGCCACGTATTGAACTCGCGTTGACGCCCAATCCTGTCGACGAAAACGGCGGTGTGAGCCAAGTGACGGCAAGACTTGCCAGGGCCTCGATTTCCGCCTTTGAGGTCGAGGTATCGGCGAGGCCCGTTTCCCCCGGACAGACGGGCGATTTCGTCGTCGGCGCGAGCCGAACGCTGCGTTTCGAAGCGGGCGCTACCCGGAGCACGGGTAATGTTTCGATTCGCGCGGTGGACAATGAGGAGAAAGGCCCGGCCCGGATCGAAGTGACGGTCTCCGGGACCATCGCCAGTCCACCAGACGATGTGTTGCCGCCGAACGATGTTACCCTCGTCATCGTCGATGACGAGTCCTCGCTGGTGGCGGACGGCGGCCTCGAGGCCCATGTCCTGCGGCCCTGGCTCGCGCGGTTCGGACGGGCTGCGGCAAGCCATGCAATGGAAGCAGTGGATGATCGGCTCCGCCGCCAGCCGCCCAGTCCGAATGCAAGGCTTGGCGGCCTCCCCGCTTCCATGTCTGTCCAGACCGGTGAATCGCCCTTCGCCCTGCTGGAACGGAGCGCTCTTTCCCTGCCCCTGGCGGCGTGTGGCAAGGTCTGCGCGGAGGCCGGAACCATGGGGACCGCGTGGGGCCGGGGCACGGTCGCACGCTTCGAGGGCCGGGAGGGCCCTGTGTCGCTGGACGGGCGTATGCGCAGCTTCGCCGTCGGCATGGACGGCGACTGGCGGAGCGCGCAGATCGGCTTTGCACTGGCCCACAGCATGGGCGAGGGTTCCTATGACGCGGGCAAGGACTGCTTCAGCGCCGGTTGCAAGGGCAGCCTGAAGAGCCGTCTCACCGCCTTCCACCCTTATGTCCTCCTGGGCCGGGATGACAGCCTGTCGGCTTGGGGAATGCTTGGCTACGGACGCGGCCATACCGTACTGACCGAACGCGAGACGGGCGTTCGCCGCCGCGCCCCGATCGCCATGCGGATGGGCGCTTTCGGTGCACGCAGGACGCTGAAGGCGGCAGGCGAAGGAGAGGGTCTCGAACTCGCACTGCGCTCGGATGCGCTCTTCATGGGCATTGCTTCCTCCGGGACGGCAGACCTCGCAGGAACGGATGCCGATGTGATTCGTCTGCGTCTGGCTCTTGCCGCCGTCAATCGTCTCCCGCTTGACGAGGGGCGCGCCTTCGCCCTGTCCATGTCCGCAGGGCTGCGCCATGACACGGGCGATGCGGACAACGGCGCTGGCGTCGAGTGGTCCGCAGGGGCCCGCTACAGCGACCGCAGGCTGGGCCTGACGGCGCGCGGACAGGTACGGAGCCTCGCGCTGCATCGCGACACCGGGTTCGAAGAATGGGCCGCTTCCGGCTCTC
>MPNF01000450.1 GCA_002238885.1 Alphaproteobacteria bacterium bin95
CTCGATGGTCGCCTGCGCCGGGTCGACTCCGTCTTCGCGCAAGTTCGCCTCAAGCCGTGCGAGCAAGCCTCCCTGTGAGTAGTGGCCCGAAATGTCGGATGCCGCTGCCATTGCCGATCCTCTCCCCCGTGACATCCGGAACGATAGCAGGCCCTCTGGCGAGTGTCCGGCAAAGCGGTGTATCGAAGGCGGCTGAAACGAGGGGAGGGCAGCCATGAATAACGGGACGGTGCTACTTGCGAATGTGCGCCTCTCCGACGGGAGCGCGGCCGATATCCGCATGGCCGGCGGCATCATCGAAGAGGTCGGACCCGGCCTCGATGCGGCGGGCGCGCAACGCTTCGACGGCGGCGGGCTGCTCGTCCTGCCGGGCATGATCGACGGGCATGTGCATCTCGACAAGACGTTGACCGGCCTGCCGTGGATGCCGCATCCGGCCGGGCCGGACCGGGAGAGCCGCATCGCCACCGAACGCGGCTTGCGCGCGACGCTGCCGCCGCCGGCTGAGCGCGCGTCCAACCTCGTCCGCCAGGCTGTTGCGCTCGGCGCAACAGCCTTCCGCAGCCATGCCGATATCGGCCCCGATATCGGCGTCGGGCATGTCGAGGCATTGCTGGAGGTCAAGGCCGCGTTTGCACACGCCGCCGATTTCCAGATCGTCGCCTTTCCGCAATATGGCGTGCTTGCCGCTCTCGGCACTAACGAACTGATGGACGAGGCGCTGGCGATGGGCGCGGACCTGGTAGGCGGCATCGACCCCATCGACCGGGACGGCGACCTGGACGGCCAGCTCGACCTGCTGTTCGGACTGGCGGGCAAGCACGATGTCGGCATCGACATCCACATCCACGACCCCGGCGAAGCGGGCCTGCTGGAAATCGCCGCCCTTGCCGAACGCACCCGCGCCGCCGGCATGGAGGGGCGCGTTACCGTCAGCCACGGCTTCTGCCTCGGCGCGTGCCCGGAGGATGTTTTCGAGCACCTGGCCGGCGCCATGGCGGAGGCCGGCATGTCGCTTGCCAGCCACGGAGGCGGGGCGTCGCCGCTGCCGCCGGTGAAGAAGCTCCGCGAGCGCGGTGTCGAGCTGTTCGTCGGCAATGACGATGTGCGCGATACATGGGGCCCTTACGGCAATGGGGACCTGTTGATCCGCGCGATGCTGCTGTCATGGCGCTCGGGCTTCCGCGCCGACGGCGACCTGGCCATAGCCTTCGACTGCGCGACGGCCGCCCCGCGCCGGGTCTTCCGCCAGGACGACCGGGGCATCGCCGCAGGCGCGCCGGCGGACCTATTCACCGTCCACGCCGAGACACTCGCCGAAGCGGTTGCCCAGCACCCGCCGCGCGGGCTGGTTTTCAAGGGTGGCCGGCTGGTCGCCCGCGATGGGGCCTATCTCGGCTGAACAGGCTTGCCTTGAAACAGGCCTGTGTTCCGGTTGACAGTGAACGGCGCGCATCTATGGTCTTGCGGCGCAAGCGCCCGTAGCTCAGTCGGATAGAGCGTCTGCCTCCGGAGCAGAAGGTCGCACGTTCGAGTCGTGCCGGGCGCGCCAGAAATCCGAGCGGGTTCCCATGACCGGACTGTCCATGCCAGCGACGACGCGCCGTGCGTTTCTCGCATCGGCAGGAGCGGCCCTCACGCTTGCGCCGTTCGGCCGGGTCCGGGCGGCAGGAGGAACCGAAATGCGGGTGCGGGCCGCGCCTGCGTCCGTCCGTCTGGTGCCGGAGCCCCATGGCGAAACGCCGGTCTGGTGTTACGACGGCAACGTGCCGGGCCCCGAAATCCGGGTGCGCCAGGGCGACCGCCTGAGGGTCGTGCTCGACAACGCGCTCGGCGAGGACACCACGATCCACTGGCACGGACTCAGGCTGCCCAACGCTATGGACGGCGTGCCGGATGTGACCCAGCCGCCGGTCCATCCCGGCGAGACCTTTGCCTATGAGTTCGATGCCGTTGACGCCGGGACCTTCTGGTATCACCCGCATGCGAACAGCCTCGAACAGGTCGCACGCGGCCTCTATGGCGTGCTGGTCGTCGAGGAACGCGAGCCCGCGCTTCGGGTGGACCGCGATGTCACCTGGGTGCTGGACGACTGGCGGATGACCGAGGACGCCGCGCTGGCCGGCAGGTTCGACAACGCTCACGACATGAGCCATGGCGGGCGTCTCGGCAATTGGGCCACCGTCAACGGTTCGAGTCCGGGAGAGTTCGCCGTGCGCCGGGGCGAGCGCATCCGCCTGCGCCTCGTCAACACCGCGAATGCGCGGGTTTTCGGGCTCGAGTTCCAGGATCATCGGCCGCAGGTCGTTGCGCTCGATGGCCATCCGGTTGCGCCGCACACGCCGGAACGCGGCCGGGTCGTGCTCGGCCCCGGCATGCGTGCCGACATCGTGCTCGACATGACCGGGGAGCCGGGGACGAAGACGCCCGTGGTGGATGCCTTCTACCGCAACCGGGAATACCGCCTGCTAGACCTCGCCTATGCGTCCGAACCGCTGCGCGACGAGCCCCCCGCATGGCCGGTCGGCCTGCCGCGGAATCCCCTGCCGGAGCCCGATCTGGAGGGCGCGTTTCGCCACGAGATGATGTTCACCGGCGGCGCAATGGGCGGGGCGATCATGGCCGAGATGGGCGGCAGCATGGGTGCAGTCGGACCGGGCTCGTTCTGGTTCGTCAATGGCGAGGCCGCTCCCCCGGGGGCTCTGGAACCGATCGCGACGCTTCGGCGCGGCCAGAGTTGCGTCATCGCCATGACCAATGCAACCGCATGGCACCATCCGATGCATCTGCATGGCCATGCCTTCCGGGTGCTTTCGCGCAACGGCAAGCCGACAGCGCATCGGGAATGGCGGGATACGGTCCTGCTGGACCCGCGCGAGCGGGTGGAAATCGCTTTCGTTGCTGACAATCCCGGCGACTGGCTGTTTCATTGCCATGTCCTCGGACATCAGGTGAGCGGCATGAAGGACATGATCCGTGTGCTTTGAG
>MPNF01000451.1 GCA_002238885.1 Alphaproteobacteria bacterium bin95
GCTTCTTCATGTCGAAGAGGCGAAGCGCCACCAGGCCGCCGCCGTCGCGGTGGCGCGCGCCCGGCTCCGGCGCGGCGCGGTCGAAGGTGCCCGGCCCGCCCGAGAGGTCCGCGCCGGCGCAGAAGGCGCGGCCTGCGCCGGTGACGATGACTGCGCGCACGCCGTCGTCGCGGTCGGCCGCGTCCAGCGCATCAATAAATTCGCCGATCATGGCCGCATTGACGGCGTTCAGCCGGTCCGGCCGGTTGAGCGTGAGCGTCAGCAGGCCGTCCTCGACCTCGGCTGTCAGCGTCTCATAAGACAACGGCGCATCCCCCCGAAGAGACATGCGCCGTCCCCTACAGCATTTCCGCCGCGCGTGGAACCGGGAGGCGGGCTATTCGGCGGATGCGCGGAAAAGGTGATTGAACCAGTTTACAAACGGGTCCCCGGTCACTCGGTCGCTGTCGAAATAATCTGCCGCAAGTGCGCGGCCATAGGGAAATCCGGGCTGTTCGCGCCAAGCCAGCCATGTGCGCAGTTCGGCTTTCTTCAGCGCCGCGTCGGGGAATGCCGCTCCCAAGTTGCGTGCCTCCGCCGTGGCGCGCTCGGCGTGGCCCAGCAGCGGGTCCGACGGATCGATCAGGGCGAGGAGGAATTCCTCGATGGCGCCTCGATTCCTGTTGTTCGGCATAACCCAGACGCCGACTCGCGTTTGGAACCGGTCGCAACTATCTATGTATCCATCGGTCGGACTGGCGGCGGGCGGTTGCATATCCGTCTTCTGCAACTCGCTCGCTATTTCGCGCCACCGGGTATCGGGCGACGCATCGGCGTCCAGAACGAAACCCATTGTTCGTCCAGTGCCAGTCCTGAGTGCGGGTCCGATTGCGAGCAGCACTCTTTGCCAATCGCCTTCGGGCTTGATTTCCGGAAACCATGGCTCCCCTTGGTCCAGTCCCCGCTTCCAGAGCAGGTGACTAAGCGCATGGCGGTCGTCCTCCCCCTCGACAAACAAGGTCGAGCGCTCCGACGGTGGCATCGCCTAGCGAACCTCGATGTCCAGATCGATGGCAGATGCCAGTTGCTTTCCGTCCAACGCAACGGCCTCGTCCAGCCGGCGCTCAAGCTTCTGGAGCGAGACCTCCTCCGCAAGCTCCGGCTCGCGCTCCAGAAGAGAGGCAAGCCCTTTGACGCAATCGTAGCTGTGCGTGGTCGCGAAAACTTGGACATTTCCGTCCCGCGCCGCACAGATGACCAGTCGCCAAAGGTCTTCCATCACAGTCCAGTGCAGCCCGGTGTCGATTTCGTCCACAAGTAGCATGCCATCATCCAAATTGGCCAGAAGCAAAGAAAGTGCGAGAAAACGACGCGTTCCATCTCCGAAGCTGTGCAACGGCACTCTTTGTTTACTGCCGCTGAGGGTAAGGAGGACTTCGGGCGGCGGTCCTGACAAAAAGTGAACCTCGAATATATCCGGCTGCAGCACTTGAAGAGTGCGCACTATTCGATCTTCGCGGTTCAGCCGCAACATGCTGTCCCACATAGGGCGCATATCTCGGGCATCGATAGACTTTGAAGATACCAGTCTCGAATTGACTTTCGTTGAAATTGGATTCCTGCGCCCAAAGAAGGAAGGCCAAGCCATCATCCCGGATTCACTGACAGGGAAAGATGGTGTGTTTTTCAATCCTTCGTCAGTCGAGATTCTAAGCCCGAATTCCAAGAAATCGAACTTATCGTCTTCCCAACGCTCTGAGCCGATTTCGGAGTAACGTTCCTGCTCTTCATCGGTCAAAGAAACAACCTCCATATAGAGGTTTCCGTCATCGGTTTCGACGGAAGATTTGGCATTCAGCACAATATGGCGACCGAAAAAGAATGGCGCAATGTCAACAACAGCGTTACCCCTGCCTCGGGCCCAATTGCTTCGTCCGGTGCGACTTTCGGCAATTTCATCCAATATACGTGGGTTGCCGTTAGTTGCTAAGAGGCGCAAAGCCTCCAGCACCGATGTCTTGCCGCTGTTGTTCTTGCCCACCAGAAGATTAACGCGCCGTAGGCCGTCGAGCCGGTAGGACTCGAAACCTCGATATGCGCGCAAATCAATTCGACCGAACATAATTCATTCGCGAGGAGCAGCGGCCACCGCCCCAACGAACCCGAAGGAAGCGGCCCCGCTCCCCTGTCCCTGTGGAGAGCGGGGCCTTTATATCACATCGCCGAGGTGCGGCCGTAGATGGAGAGGGAGATCGCCTCGAACTCCACGCCGTCGCCGGTGATGTCGTCGAACATGAAATCGTCGGGCTTGGAGCTCGACTGCAGCACTTTGCCTTCCGGGCCGCGCGGCAGCTCGTTGGTCGGGCCGAATTCGGCCTCGAGCGCCGCCACTTCCTCGGCGTCGAGCGCGACCAGCGAGCACGGCATGCCCTTCATGTGCGGGATGCCCTGTTCGCGGTCGATCAGCGCCTCCTCGTCGTCGGGCGTCACCTGCCCGTCATTGAAGGCCCACATGCCGGACATGTTCTCCAGCCCCGGCCGCGATTCCGGCTTCCACCAGCCATGCGGCACCCGCACCAGGCCCTTCGGCATGGAGGAGCGCCCATAGACGCGGGCCACCATGGCGCCGGTCGAGGTCTCGAGCCGGGCCCAGGCGCCTTCCTCGAAGCCGAGCCGCTCCATGTCCGCAGGCGCGATCATGAACATCGGATCCGCCGCACGCCGGCGGAGCTCCGGGATATGACGGTGGCCGGAACGGAAATACTCGTCCTCGGGCCAGCCTATGAACAACGCCATCGGGAAGCGCTCTGAGGGCTCCGCCGCCTCGCGGTAATAGGGCAGCGGATCGAAGCCGAGATTTTCGAGCACCTCGGAATAGAGCTCCACCTTGCCGGACGGCGTGGCGAAGCCGTTCCTGAGATACTGCTTCTCCTCGGGATCGGGCGCCTGGCCTTTATGCAGGTTGGGCGGCCGCCCGCTCGCGATAACGTCGTTCCAGGTCGCCCCG
>MPNF01000452.1 GCA_002238885.1 Alphaproteobacteria bacterium bin95
CAGGCCCACCTCCCGCGCGGCCAGAAACGCAACCGCCACGCAGGCACCGACCGCGAGCCCGATCAGCGGGAAACACCAGGCCGCCTCGCCGAGCGGCCGCGGCTCCGGCCGGCCGACGGGCAGCACGGTCAGGAACTGGAAGGCCAGCCGCATGTCGTCCAGGGCGCGCATGGACTTCCTCGGGCGAATCCGCGATAGACCGCCAGCATGGCCGAATCCGTTCCCCCTGTCTCTCCCGACGAGGCTGTCCCGATCGCCTCGTCAGACGAGGCCGCCCCGATCGCCTCGCTCGCCGAGATCGCGGAGACGCTTGCCCATCTACCCGGCCCCGACGAAGAAGCGCGCGCGGCGGCGCGGGCCCGCGAGGCCGGACTCACCAAGCCGCCGGGCGCACTCGGGCGGCTGGAGGAGCTGGCCGAGTGGCTGGCCGCATGGCAGGGGCGCCATCCGCCGCGTCTCGACCGGCCGCGCGTTGCCGTGTTCGCCGGCAATCACGGCGTCGCCCGGCGCGGCGTCTCGGCATGGCCCGCCTCGGTGACGGCGGAAATGGTGCAGAACTTCATCGCCGGCGGTGCGGCGGTCAACGCCATCTGCGGCGCGCTCGATGCCGAACTTCGGGTCTATGAGCTTTCTCTGGAGGCGCCGACGGCGGATTTCACCCGATCGCCGGCCATGACGGACGAGGAATGCGCGCGCGCCGTCGCCTACGGCATGATGGCGGTAGAGCCCGGCATCGACGCGCTTGCCATCGGGGAAATGGGCATCGCGAACACCACCTCGGCCGCCGCCATCGCCCATGCGCTCCACGGAGGCAGGGCGGAGGACTGGACCGGGCCCGGCACGGGCGTTTCGGGGACGCGGCTGGAAGCCAAGGTCGAAGCGGTGCGCCTCGGCGCAGCATTGCATGGCAGCCGGCCGCCGCTGGAAGTGCTGAGGCGGCTCGGCGGCTTCGAGACCGCCGCCATGTTCGGCGCGCTCGTCGCCGCGCGTATGGGCCGCGTGCCGGTGGTGCTGGACGGCTACAGCGCAGCGGCGGCCGCGGCCGTGCTGCATGCGTTCGACCCGACCGGCCTCGACCACTGCCAGGCGGGCCACCTTTCCGCGGAGCCCGCCCACGGACGGCTGCTGGCGCTCTGGGGCAAGGCGCCGCTGCTGGACCTCGGCATGCGCCTCGGCGAAGGCTCGGGGGCCGCGCTCGCGCTTGCGCTCCTCAGGGCCGCCGCCGCCTGCCATGCGCAGATGGCCACCTTCGAGAGCGCCGGCGTCTCTGGGCCCGAGACCCGACCGGCAGGTCGGTAGCCCGGAAAAGGTTCTACAGCGCCGGCGCGCCGAACAATGTGGCGTGCAGATATGCGAAGAGGCCGGCGGCGGCGAGCCCCGAAACCAGCGCCGCCGCATCCATTGCGAGGCGCGGCGCCTTGTCGGCAGGGGGCCGCTTGCCGCGCGCCACCGCGCTCGCCGCTGCCACCAGCGAGAATCCCGCAAAGCCTCCGAAGAGCATGAGCGAGCGCAGGTCGCCATTCGCCGCCAGATGGGCGAGCGCCCAGAGAAGGAGCCCGAGCAGCATGGGGTGCCGGACAACGGATCGGATATGTGTCGGCATATTCGCCGCTGCAAACAGCACGAACGCCGCCGGCACCATCCACATCGCCGCGTCGCGCCCCCAGTCCGGAGGCGAATAGACAGGCTCGAACGGAGCCGCCGAATAGCCCCACACGATCAGCGCGAGGCCTGCGAACGCGAGGGCCGAGAACGCCCCGCGATACCGCTTCTCGCCTGTCCGGGCGACCAGGCCAGCGCGAAGGGGCGCAATCCCCGGAATCAGGTGCAGGCCGACAAAAAGCGCTAAGCCGGCAACGAGAAGAGCCATGGCAGGTCCTTTCTGGCTTCAACGTCGAGGAAATCCGCCCGACAGAACGACCGGCACCAGGTCCCCACGCTTCACCCCCAGTCGTCCAGCTCTTCCGCCCAGTCCTCGTGTAGCCGAACATCGGTGCGGGCAAGCCACAAAGAAGCGTTCAGCCGCCCCGGCCGGCGACATGCTCCTGGAGGCGGGGCATGATTTCCACAAAATTGCAGGGACGGAAGCGGTAGTCGAGCTGCCAGTGGAGAATATCGTCCCAGGCGTCCCTGCAGGCGCCGGTCGAGCCGGGCAGGGCGAACAGGTAGGTGCCGCCCGCGGTGCCGGCCGTGGCGCGCGACTGGATCGTGGAGGCGCCGATCTTCTGCAGGCTCTGCCAGCGGAACAGCTCGCCGAAGCCGTCGATCCGCTTCTCATAGACGCCTTCGAAGGCTTCCGGCGTCACATCCCGCCCGGTGAGGCCCGTGCCGCCGGTCGCGATCACGCAGTCGATTTCCGCATCCTCGATCCAGCCCCGCAGTGCCGCACGGATGGCGTCCACCTCGTCGCGAACGATGGCGCGGTCGGCCAGGACGTGCCCGTCGCGCTCCAGCCGCTCGACCAGCGTGTCGCCGGAGCGATCGTCGGCCGCGCTGCGCGTATCGGAAACGGTGAGCACGGCAATGCGTACGGGAATGAAAGGGCGGCTTTCGTCGATGCTGCCGGGCATTACGGGAGCGCTCCCGGTGCGAAGGGCGTGATCATGCGTTGGGCGGGTTGCGGTCGGCGCCCGCCTGCCGGGTGTCGAGAGACTTATAGAGCGGCGTCTGCCCCGCCGCCAGCGCAGCCAGGCTCGGCCGCTTCTGGCCCAGGCGCGCGCGGTAAGCCCAGATATTCGTGAGCACATGCTCGACAAACACCCGGGTCTCCTTCACGGGCAGGCTCTCGATGAACAGGAGCCGGTCGTCCATATCCCGCACCGTCGCGCTCCAACGCCGCAGCCGGCCGGCCCCGGCATTGTAGGCGATGGCAAGATTGAGAAGGTCGCCGGCGACGACATCCTTCTCCAGCAGCAAACGAAGATAGTCGCGGCCGAGGGTCAGATTGAGCTCCGGTTCATGCAGGCGCTTGAGCGTCCTGC
>MPNF01000453.1 GCA_002238885.1 Alphaproteobacteria bacterium bin95
CGGACGGCATCCGCCGGATCAAGGCGCGGCGCGGCGTCATTCTCGCCTCCGGCGGGTTCGAGGGCAGCGCCGAGCGGCAGGACCAGTTCTGGGAGGGCCGGCCGGTGCTTCCCGCCGCCGCGCGGCACAACACCGGGGACGGCATCGCCATGGCCCAGGACCTGGGCGCGCAGCTCTGGCATATGTGGCACTTCCACGGCGCCTACGGCTTCCGGAGCGCCGACCCGGACTACCCTTACGGCATCAGGGTCAAGCGGCTTCCCGACTGGCGGCCCGCCGAAAATGGCGAACATGACGACCCCGGCGTGAAGATGGCCTGGATCCTGCTCGACCGGGACGGCCGGCGCTACATGAACGAATACCTGCCCTACACCCACGACACCGGGCACCGGCAGATGCAGCTCTACGACACGGTCCGGCAGGACTATCCCCGGATTCCGAGCGCCATGATTTGCGACGACAACGGCCGCCGGCTCTACCCGCTGGGCCATCCCACTTCAAACGACGAGAATGTGAGGCTGGACTGGAGCGAGGACAATCTGGCGGAAGTCGAATCGGGCGTTCTCAAGCGCGCGGACACGCTGGCCGAACTCGCCGCCGGGCTCGGCCTTGACACCGCCGCCGTGGAGGCGAGCGTCGCGCGCTGGAACGAGGCCTGCGCGGCCGGGCGCGACGAGGATTTCGGCCGCCCGCCCGGAACCATGGTCCCGGTCGACACGCCGCCCTATTACGGCGCGCCGATATGGCCGGTCGTGTCGAACACCCAGGGCGGGCCGGTGCACGACACCCGCCAGCGCATCGTCAATGTGTTCGGAACGCCCATCCCCCGGCTCTACGCGGCGGGCGAGCTCGGCAGCGCCTTCGGCCACCTCTACCTCTCCGGCGGCAACATCGCCGAATGCTTCGTCTCCGGCCGCATCGCCGGCGCCGGCGCGGCGGCGCTGACGGATTGGGGGTAGTCTTCCCCCCAACCCCTCCCGCCGGGCCGGAGCGGGGATTCACGCGAGCCGCCTGCCGCCTTCTTCTTCCCCTCTCCCGCTTGCGGGGGAAGCCGGGTGGGGGCCGCCTGCGCGGCGGCGGAAGCGGCGGGCGAAGCCCGGTATTACTTGTCGGGAAGAACCCGTTGTAGATGGAGGGCAAAAATTTCGTCCAACTCTTCTTGGGCTTGAACGAACAGAGGAGTAATCTGTCCCTCCAGGAGCTTTTTGTGCTCCTGGCATTCAAGCACATCGTCACTGCAAGACTTGGTGGCAAGAACATTCAGCCTTTTCTCCTCCAAAGGCAAAAGGGCTTCTGCTGTGTCTTTTAGAATCCGGCAAGCTTTTTGATGGTCATCGTAATGAGGTTGGCGGAAATAACGCTTTTTGGGGAGGGCAATACAGCGATTGCCGTGCTCAATTACCTTCTCCAGACTGTCCAGAGTATGACGGCTGTATTTTGGGTAGGTCTTTAAATCCCTGTCTCCTTCGTAACCGGGGGAGTTTAGCAGGTGCTCACGATAAAGGCCAAAGGCACCTGCTGCAAATCTTTGCATATAGAGCCAAGGAACACGGTAATGGGATTGCAGTTCCATTTGTCCCTCATATTCATAAAGTTCATAACCCCTTGGGTAGTATGGAGTCAAATCGATCAGAAACAGGACCCTGAAGTAGGCATCGATGGCTTCGTCAACCTTGTCTCCATCTATGGGCAGTTCAAAATCCCCACCATATTCAATATATTCGGCAAGAAAGTAGGCGGCAAAGACATTATTTTGTTGGTCGGTTACGTGATACAGCCGGCTCAAGCCTTCCTCACGGTCTCCTATCAGGACCTGGCAGATCGCATAATTTATCTCGTAATTTACATTGTCCGGAAAGTCTCTATGGAGCCTCTCCGCCCTTTCAAGATCGTCGCAGGTGAATCTTTCGTTTGCATGATTTTCGGCCAGGCTGAGGGAGCTGAAGGATACAAGGCAGAGCAGGACGCCCAGGCCCGTGAGCCATGAAACCCGGCGCCGCCCGATCCTCGCCATGCCAACCTCCCTCGCGCCGGCTGGCGGAGCATACCCGCCGCACTCGCCGGGAAGCAAGCCGGCGCGGCGCAGCGGTGCTGGCGGACCGGGATCAGTACGGATTTCGTGCTGCTTGCCCCGGAAATAGAGTTGACACCGAAACTGTCGCCCCGGCCGCCGCCGTCCCTCGATACGCCGCTTTGCGGCTACTCGGAATGAGGGAAGGGAAGACCGGGGGCGCTGCGCGGAATAAGGGAAGGGAGGACCGGAGCGCTGCGCGGAATGAGGGAGTGCCCGGAACTCCGCCCACGCCCTTTCCCTCATCCTGAGTAGCGCCCGCACAAGCGGGCGCGTATCGAAGGGCGGCCGCTATAGCGGCTCACACCTCAAACAACGCCGGGTCGGCGAAGCGGTCGAGGACGTTCTTCGTGATGCGGGCGATGTTGTTGTCGTAATTGTTGTGGGAAAGGCTGCCGCAATAGGTGATGGAACCGACGGAGAAGACGGCTCCGCCCGCTGCGGTCTCGAAGAAGGCCAGGTTCGAGCGGACGAGCGCCTCGGGCGGTTCGCCCGGCCAGGTGACCAGGTGGGTCAGCAGCTCCTCCGGCACGACGACGAAGGTGTCGCCGTGCCGCTCGGAGGTCGCGAGCACGAGCGTGTTGGGCGGCGAGCCCAGGCGGATGTCCACCCGGTCCAGCTCGAAGCCGGCCGCGCCCCCGCCGGAAAAGCCGAAATTGCCGAGAATGCGGTCCGGCACGCCTTCGAAGATCCAGGCGGCGCGCGGGTCGTCCGCTTCGGGGCCGCGCACATAGTATGAGCCGACGAACTGCCCCTGCGCGGAGAAGCCGACCCCGGCGAGCTTCTGCGGCGGGCGGTCGTTGCGCCGCCAGAGGCCGCCATACTCCCCGTCGAGCGCGTTGTAATACTCGCCCGGCTCCGCCGCCCAGGCCCGGA
>MPNF01000454.1 GCA_002238885.1 Alphaproteobacteria bacterium bin95
CAGCCTTCCGTGCCGGCGCTGGCGGCAACGGCGCTGCTCGCCGCGGCAGGCAAGGCCGCGCCGCGTTCGCTCGTGCTGATGGGCGGGCCGATCGACACGCGCGTCGGGGTCACGAAGGTCAACGAATTCGCCGGGTCGCACAGCCGGCGCTGGTTCGAGCAGATGCTGATCCAGACCGTGCCGCCGCCCTATCCGGGGTTCGGGCGGCGGGTCTATCCGGGCTTCATGCAGCTCTCGGGCTTCATGGGGATGAACCTCGACCGCCATGTCGGCGCGCATCTGCGCATGTTCGAGCATCTGGTGACGGGGGACGGCGAGAGCGCCGAAGCCCATCGCAGCTTCTATGACGAATATCTGGCGGTGATGGACATGCCGGCGGAATACTTCCTGGAGACGGTGCAGCGGGTGTTCCAGGAACACCACCTGCCGCGCGGCCTGTTTACGCATCGCGGCGCGCCGGTCGATACGGCGGCGATACGCGACACCGCGCTGATGACCGTCGAGGGCGAACGCGACGATATTTCGGGCGTCGGCCAGACGGAGGCCGCCCACCGCCTCTGCCCGAACGTGCCGCCGGAACGCCGCCGCCACCGGCTGCAGGCCAGGGTCGGCCACTACGGCATCTTCAACGGTCGGCGATGGCGGCAGGAGATCCTGCCGGACGTTGCCGATTTCATTCGCGCCGCGCGGGCGTAAGGAGCCGGGAACCCGATGAACGATATGGCACGCTCGGGCGAACCGCGGGGCGTCGCGGTCGCAACCCTCACCCCGATGACCGCCGGGCTGGAACCGGACTTCGACCGGTTCGCGGCGCATTGCCGCCGGATGCTGGACCGGGGCGCGAACCTGCTGGCGGTCCTCGGCACGACGGGCGAGGCGAATTCGCTCGGGGTCGATGAGAAGCTGGGCCTTCTGGATGCGCTCGGCGAATCGGATATTCCCGGCGAAACCCTGCTGCCCGGCACCGGCACTTGCTCCATCGCCGACACGGTGATCCTGACGCGGAAGGCGCTTGAGATCGGCTCGGCCGGCGTCGTCATGCTGCCGCCATTTTACTACAAGGGCGTGTCGGATGAGGGCCTGCATGCGGCCTACGAGGAAGTCATCCAGCGCGTCGGCGACTCGTGCCTCCGGATCTACTTTTACAACTTTCCCATCAATTCCGGCGTGCCAATTTCGCACGAGCTGATCGAGGGCCTGCTTGCGGCCTATCCGGGCACGATTGCCGGCATCAAGGACAGCTCCGGTGACCTCGACAACATGTTGGCGATGTGCCGGCGATTCCCCGGCTTCGGGGTCTTTGCAGGCTCGGAGCAGTTCCTGCTGCCGGTGCTGGAGGCGGGCGGTGCAGGCTGCATTTCTGCAACGGCGAATGTCACCATCGGCCTGTGCGCGGAGGTCCTGGCGGCGGCGAAGGCGGGCAGCGACGCCGGTGCATTGCAGGAGCGGCTGTCCGCCTGGCGCCTGGCGATCCAGTCGCAGCCGCTGATCCCCGCGCTCAAGGCGATCGTCGCCCGGAGCACCGGCGACGAGGAGTGGCTCCCGCTCCGGCCGCCGCTTACGGCCCTGGACGAGGCGTCGGGGGCCGCGCTGGACGGTGCGCTGGATGCGGCCGGCTTCGCGCCGGAAGCCTGAGAGACGGCTTCCGGGGGCCGTCTGCGGCCTTGCCGTCATGCGACAATTTGTGCTAACAGGAGGGCCGCTTCCTGCGGAGGTGCGTGTGCCCATTAAGGCCCTGCTGCTTTGTATCGCGGCTGTGGCGGCGATGTTGCCGGGGCCGGTGCGGGCCGACGGTACCTATCCGGACCGCACTGTGGAATGGGTTGTCCCGTTCGGGCCGGGCGGCGGGTCCGACCGCTGGGCGCGCATCATGTCGTCGGCGGCGATCGACGCTTTCGGCCAGGCTTGGCATGTGCGCAACCGGGGCGGGGAGGAAGGCCGGCTCGGCTGGCGCTACATGCTCGGCAAGCCTCCCGACGGCTATACCATCCTGCAGGGCAGCATGACGCCCGCTGTTGCGGCGTTGCGCGATCCGGCGTCCGGCTTCCGCCCGCAAGATGTGAAAATCGCGGCGTTCATCTCGTCGATCAAGACCCATCTGATTGCCTTGCCGGACTCCGGTTTCGACAGTTGGGACAGGTTGACGGCTCGCCCCCCAACCAGCGCGCGCCCCCGAATCGGGGGAACGCCGGCCGTGCTGCTCGCTGCCGCCACCGGCCTGGACAGGCTGGGCGTCTCCGCCACGCTCCATACATTTTCCGGCACGGGCGAGGCGGTGTCGGCGCTCCTTTCCGGGGAGGTCGACATGGCGGCAGTCAGCACCTCGACGGTGTTTTCCCTTGCCGGCCGGGCGTCCCCCGTCATCAATATCGGCGCGCGCGACAATACGCCGGCGATCAAGGAGAAGATCGGCGATGTGCCCTGGATCGGGGCGCTCGGAGCGGTCGGCATCGGCGTTCCGCGCTGGGTGGGCGTTCACCCGGATACACCGGACGAGGTGGTGGACCGCATTTCCGAAGGTGTGGGCAAGGTCCTGGCCGACAAATCGGTCATCAAGCTGATGACCAAGCTCGGCGAGGAAATCCACTATCTGCCGCGCGATGCCGCTTCCGCTGCCTACAGCGAACTGCTCGAGCGCATGAAGGAACTTCTGAGCCGGATGCCATAAGCCGATGATTGCGCCTTCGCGCTATGGCAGGGCCATCGGGATTCGGTTAGCATTCCACGGATGACTGAGAAGGTAGAAGTGCCGCTTGCCGCCGACCTCGGCGAGTTGTCCCGTCTGGCGGAGGCCGTGGAGGATTTCGGCGGGGCGAACGACCTGCCGCCCGGTGCGGTGTTCAAGCTCAATCTTTGCTTCGATGAACTGATCACCAACGCAATTTCCTATGGCTTCGACACTCTGGACCAGGCGGCCCTCTCCGTGGAGCTGGCGGTCA
>MPNF01000455.1 GCA_002238885.1 Alphaproteobacteria bacterium bin95
GCCGCCGGCCTGGAACAGGTCGCATGAACGATATTGCGACACAGGCGAGTCATCGCGGCACCGTATCTGACGATGTCTTGGTCTCGGTGAACGGCCTGAAGATGCACTTCCCGGTAACGGAAGGCATCGTCATGCGCCGCGTCGTCGCGCATGTGAAAGCGGTGGACGGCATCGATTTCGAGATCCGCCGGGGAGAGACGCTGGGCCTCGTCGGCGAGTCCGGTTGCGGCAAGACGACGACCGGGCGCTGCATCCTGCAACTGGAGCGGCCGACGGCGGGCTCCATCACCTTCGAAGGGCGCGAGTTGAGCGACCTTCGGGGCGAGGCGCTCCGCGCCATGCGCCGGCGCATCCAGGTGATCTTCCAGGACCCGTACAGCTCGCTCAATCCGCGCCTCAAGATCGGCGAAATCATTGGCGAGCCGATCCGCGTCCACGGCCTGATTCCGGACAAGGCGAAGCGCACCGACCGGGTGCGCGAATTGCTGGCGGTCTGCGGCCTCAACCCGGCCTTTGCGGACCGCTACCCGCACGAGATGTCGGGCGGGCAGCGCCAGCGCGTCGGCATCGCGCGGGCGCTCGGGCTGGAGCCGGACTTCATCGTCTGCGACGAGGCAGTGTCGGCGCTCGACGTGTCGATCCAGGCGCAGGTCATCAACCTGCTGGAAGACCTGCGGGAACAGTTCGACCTCACCTACCTGTTCATCAGCCACGACCTTTCGGTGGTGCGCCATATCTGCCACCGGGTGGCGGTGATGTATCTGGGCAAGATGGTGGAGCTCGCCGAGACGGACGAGTTGTTCGACAACCCGATGCATCCCTATACGAGGGCGTTGCTGGAGGCGGTTCCGATCCCCGATCCGGTGGTCGAGCAGGCCCGCGCGCACCAGGTCATCAAGGGCGAGATTCCGAGCCCGATCAATCCGCCTTCGGGCTGCGTCTTCCATCCGCGCTGCGATATCGCGGTGGAAGGCTGTCCGAACGCGTTCCCGGCTTTCCGCGAGGTGACGCCGGGCCACTGGGTTGCCTGCACGGAGGTGTAGCAACGGGACGCCGTCCGGGAGTGCGCCAGGGCGCACGCCAGGGCGTAAGGGCGGAAAAAGGGGGCGTTACGGCGCCTGCTACGCAGCCGGGCTTCGCAACGGAGCCCGATAAACAGGGAGGTAGCGTGTCTGCCATGAAAACGAGTTTCACCAGATTGGCCCTGGCGGCCGGTCTCGGCGCGGCCGTTGCGGCTGGCGGCGTCGTGGCGGCGTCAGCGGAGGAGCCAAAGAGAGGCGGCGTGCTGCGCATTGTCGTCGGCTCCAAGATTCCGTCCTATGACGGGCATCGGGAGTCGACCTTCGGCATGATCCATCCGATCCGGCCGTTCTACAGCCTGCTGATCCGCGTCAACCCGGACGATCCGCAGTCCGCGGACTTCATCTGCGACCTTTGCGAAGGCGACCTGCCCGCGGCGACCAATGAAGGCAAAACCTACACCTTCAAGATCCGGCAGGGCGTGAAGTTCCATGACGGCACGCCGTTGACCGCGCATGACATCGTCGCGACCTACAACAAGATCATCTTCCCGCCGGAAGGCATTCTCAGCAACCGCGTCAGCCGCTTCTCGATGGTCGAGACCATCTCGGCGCCGGACGACTTCACGGTCCAGTTCGACCTGAAATATGCTTCGCCCGGCTTCATTCCGATGGTCGCGACGCCGTTCAACTTCGTTTACGCGAAGAAGGATCTGGAACAGGCCGACC
This sequence comes from Alphaproteobacteria bacterium bin95, assembly GCA_002238885.1. Lineage (GTDB taxonomy): Bacteria > Pseudomonadota > Alphaproteobacteria > Bin95 > Bin95 > Bin95. The sequence continues at coordinate 1,749 of MPNF01000455.1, forward strand.
CCGACGGCAAGGATCCGCAGTACGGGATGAAGTGGCACCAGAACAACATCAACGGCACCGGGGCGTTCTCGTTCGTCGAGCACCAGCCGGGCTCGCATGTGCTGGGCAAGCGCTACGACAACTACCATCATGAGGGCAAGCCCTATCTCGACGGCTACAAGGCAATCTCGGCGCCGAAGATGTCGATCCGCATCCAGTCGATTCGCGGCGGGCGCGCCGATATCGAGTTCCGCGGCTTCCCGCCGAAGTCCCGCGACGATCTCGTGAAGGCGCTCGGCGAAGACATCACGGTTCAGGAAAGCGCGTGGAACTGCACCTTCGGCTATGCCGGAAACCAGACCAAGCCGCTGTTCCAGGATAAGCGTGTCCGGCAAGCCATGACCCTGGCCCTCGACCGTTGGGGCGCTTCGAACTACCTCTCCAAGATCGCGATCGTGAAGACCGTCGGCGGCCTCGCGCTGCCCGGCCATCCGGTGGCGACGGACGAGGCGACGCTGAAGACCTATTACGGTTACTGGCCGGACATCAAGAAGAGCCGCGAGAAAGCCCGCGAGCTCCTCAAGGCGGCGGGCGCCGAGGGCGCGCATTTCAAGATCTGGAACCGCGCCGTCGATCAACCCTACAAGGTCGTTGGCACCTGGATGCTGGACCAGTGGAAACAGGTCGGACTCGATGTCGAACAGGTCGTGGTGCCGACCGGCCCCTGGTATGCGGGCCTGCGCGATCCGGACGCTTTCGATGTCGCTATCTGGCCGTCCTGCCAGAGCATCGTGAACCCGATCGTGGATGCCGGCGCCTGGCTCTCGATAGAGCGGGCGGCGGACAACCGCGGCTACTACACAGACAAGGTTCTCGATGACTGGTATGACGAGATGAACCGGGAAGGCGATCCCGAGAAGCAGAAGGAAATCTACCGGAAGTTCGAGAAGCGCGTCCTGCATGACGAGGCGCATTTCGGGCAGGTCCTGTGGTGGAACAAGATCAACCCGCACCGTTCCTTCGTGAAGGGCTGGAAGATCGCGCCGTCGCATTACCTGAACCAGTCTCTGGACCAGGTCTGGCTCGATGTTTCCGACGAGGAGCGCAAACAGCGCACCATGGACGAACTGGGCGGCTGACCGCCCGACCTCTCGCGCCGCTCCGGGTATCCGGAGCGGCGCCTTCTCTCTTAGAGGCGTTCATTCATGTA
>MPNF01000456.1 GCA_002238885.1 Alphaproteobacteria bacterium bin95
GCCTCCTTCGCCTCTGCCGCCCACTCGCCGGACGGCTGGCACAAGCTGCAGGACGAACTGCACGACGACATCGACCTGGAGGTGCTGCTGGATATCGAGCGGCGCACGGTGGAGAAGGGGTAGGGGGCTGCCGGGCGCCCCCCCGCAGGGAGAGGCAGGCATATCGTGAGCGGATACGGGAAACCCCTGACGCCGGCCGGAAGCGCCTCCGTCGGGGATGCGGAGATCGATTTCGACGACATCCCGGAAATGAATGCAGACTTCTGGCAGGAAACCGGACTTGCCGCGCCCGACCGCGCGGAGCGGATCAGCGCCGGCGCAGCCGACATCCGGGGCATTATTCGTGCGCCTTGCGCACAGAGCGTCATCCCGTTTTCAGGGGACCGTGGTCCCCTGAACGCATAGCGGTAGTCCGGGCATCATTCGGGTTGGAGGCGACCACGTCCGCCTGGAACCCGATGGAGACATGCATGTCCAGCGAGACTTCGACGCCTACACTTGCGATTGATGCCGGCTTCTCCATGGCGAGCCCCTGACATGGACTGGAGCAAGGCATGCATGGGGCTGTCGCGGGCGGTGGGTTGCTATTGCCAGCTACTGGCCCGGGCTCGCGGAGGTAGCGGCCTTCGTCAGGGAGCGGTTGGGGCGGATGTCGACCTTGGCAATCGCAGTCGAGGCGTGGGAGCGGTTCGGTGCTCAGCGTGCGCCGAAGAAAACCGCAATCTGGAACTATTGGCGCCGCCTCCACGGTCCCGGCCGATCAAGGGTAGCCGAGGGGCCTTCATCGGGCTCTTGAGGGGTGCTGAAACGGTGTTTCAGGAGTGATCAACCAGCCCATTCATCTGGATGCCGGCGGCATGGGGAAGGCCGGCAATTGAAATCTGAGAGCAAGCCTCCACATATCCGCAGGACCAAAGGAGGTTCGCCTTGACCAAAATTTTGACGACACCGGTAAGACCCCTGAGTGGATAACCACAGGCCGCCGGGCTTCGGACAGGAGAAGCGAAGGGCCATAGCGATGTGGCGATACGTCTGGCACGGCAGAAAGTGCGCGGTCTGAATCCGCCTTATCGCGAGCATGCCCCTGTCGGCCCTCGCGGTACTGAAATCAGGCCGAAGAATTTGTAACTTTTCTTGCCTTCGGGCGAACGCAAAATGCGTAGCCCCACAGTTTTGCTTAACTCTACTGTAAGGACGGCGGCAATGGGTGCTCGTCCAGTGATCCCGAGATTGGATGTGTTCATGCAGGAACTGATCGATAGCTTGGACAACTGTGTCAGGCAATCCGCATTCGTTTCGAATCGCGTAGGAAAAATTGGAGGTGCCGACTACCGGCGCCTCTTCCGTGAGAGGAGATGGGGCGAGACAACATGGATGCACTGGGCCGCATCGGAACTGGAAATCAGCGACGCACTTGTCACCGACATTGCCGCGAAGCTAGAGCCCGTTCTTGCCAAATTCGTTCACCCTAGGACTGGTCGCTTCGGTAACGGGTCGTTTCGACTTTGGGGCGGCCCGATGAGGCAGGCACACCCGACGGTTGCAGAATACGCCAGGACTCTGATTACGGCAGCCGCCAGGATCGGTGCGCCAGGAGTCGTGGCACTGCTTCTGGGATGGGCGGCTGGAGAACCGCTACGCTATCGGACCAACTCATTGCTCGAAGGGGCAGTCGTCGACGAAGAATTACACCTTACCGAAGGAATTCGGCTGTCGAAACTGCCAACCTCAGGGGCAGACATCCCGGCGTCGCTCCCACCTTTCTTAATGGGGGCTACCGTGTTTGATGTCATCGGTGGCGTCGTTATGTCGATCGATTGTGAGATGTTCCCCGCTCTCTATTTGCCGGACGTTGATGAATCGGGCCAGATGCTGGAGTCGAAAGGCCGTTTGGTATTGGCTTCGGGGCAAGTTCCAAATCTCTCGGAGAACAATTTCTGCGAGTCTATATCGTTGGCATCCAATGGCTATGTCGACTGGTTCCTGCAATGGAGAGACTTCGGGTTATTGGAAGCCTTCACGGACATGCCCTCGGGTACGAGCCACAAAGTTCGGTCTGGGGCTCGCGGGACTAAGGTTTCGCAGGCGGGCCTTGACGACGCGCTGAAGATCCATCGCGCACGTTATGATCGTTCAGGACCCAAAGAGAATCTCGAGCTGGCAATGAACCGGTGGATTAGGTCGAAGCGGCCTGGGACGGACTTGGACAAGCTGATCGATTTGCGGATTGCCATCGAGGCCTTGTACGAGATCGGGGGAGACAACGAGAAAGCATTTCGTATCGCTACCTATGGGGCGTGGCACTTGGGAGAAACGTTCGAGAAGCGCCTTGAAATAAGGGAAACACTTCGGAAGGCCTACCGCGACTCTTCGAGTGCCGTACATGCTGGGAAGCTCAAGTATGCAGCGAAGGAACCGGACTTGGTTTCATCGGCACAGAATGTTTGCCGCGACGGAATACTGAAACGACTGAAAGAAACCACAAGGCCGAAATGGGAAGAGATAATTCTCGGCATCCACGAATAAGACGGTCTTGTGCTTCGATCTCACAGTGGACGCGTAGACGCAGCTGGGGCAAGGAGCTGGCTGGAGGCCGAGCGCATTTATATCCGGCGCGAGGCAGAGGAACAAGTCGGCGACCGCCCGGTCCCGTCGGGTGCGCCGTCTCTTCCCTTCGTCAGGTGCCGGTATCAACGCCCCGAAGGACGCCATCGATTCTAGGCTAACTCAAAATCGAATTTTCAATTAGCCTAGAATCGGCTAAGCTCCATGCCATGATCGAGCGCGACCTTGCCCCCAGGCTGACGAGAGCGGCCCGGCAATGGCCGTCCGTCACGCTTACCGGCCCCCGGCAGAGCGGCAAGACGACGCTCTGCCGCTCCCTGTTCCCGCAGCATCCCTACGAGACGCTCGAAGCGCCGGACACGCGGGCCTT
>MPNF01000457.1 GCA_002238885.1 Alphaproteobacteria bacterium bin95
TGCATGCGTGGGAGGATTTCCATGCGCCCGGCCCGCTCGACGAGGAGCGCCGGATCGTCGTGCCGAAAGGCACTGGCCTCGCACCGCTGGCGGAGCTGCTCACCGAACGGGGGGTGCTGCGCAGTCCACTGGCGTTTCGGTTCTTCGTGATCGTGGACGGCGCGCAGCACCGCCTGAAGGCCGGCGAATACGCCTTCCCCGCTGCGGTCAGCGCCGCATCGGTCCGGGACCTTCTGGTTGCGGGCCGGACGGTCGTGCGCCGGCTGACGGTGCCCGAAGGGCTCACGACCTCGGCGGTGCTCGATCTGGTGCGGGGCGCCGAGGGGCTGGTCGGCGAGCTACCCGATCCCGGCGAGGGGCGGCTGCTGCCGGAGACCTACCACTACAGCCATGGAGACAGCCGCGCGGGTCTGGTCGCCCGCATGCAGAGCGCCATGGACAAGGCGCTTGCGGGACTGTTCCGCGAACGGCCGGCGGGTTCGCCGCTGAAGAGCGAGGCCGAACTGCTGACGCTCGCCTCGATCGTCGAGAAGGAGACCGGCGTTTCGGGAGAGCGCGCCGAGATCGCAGGCGTGTTCGTCAACCGCCTGAAACGCGGCATGCGCCTCCAGGCCGACCCGACCGTCATCTATGCTCTGACAGGCGGCAGGCGGGAGCTGGGCCGTCCGCTCACCCGCGCCGACCTGCGTGTGGACCACCCTTACAACACCTACCGCATCCGCGGACTGCCCCCCGGGCCGATCGCCAACCCCGGCCGTGCGGCCCTGGAGGCTGCCGCCCGGCCGGCCGGGACGGATGCGCTTTACTTCGTCGCCGACGGCGCCGGAGGCCACCGGTTCGCGCGCACTCTTCGCGAGCACAACCGGAACGTGGCCCGCTACCGCAGGCTGTCGAGGCCCTTGCAGTGACGCCGCTCTCGTCCATGACCGGTTTCGCCTCGGCGGGCGGGCCCGACTGGAGTTGGGAGGCGCGCTCGGTCAACCATCGCGGCCTCGATCTGCGTCTGCGCCTGCCTTCCGGCCGGGACGGGCTGGAGCCGCAAGTCCGCCAGGCGGTACAGGCCCGTTTCGCGCGCGGCAGCGTCACGGTGGAACTGCGCTTCGAACAGGCGACGGGCCGGCAGCGCTACCGGGTGGATGAGGAGTGGCTCGATGAATTGATGGATATCGCCGGCAGGCGGGGTGGCGGGGACATTGCCGGCCTGATGGCGCTGCGCGGCGTCATCGAAGCGGCCGATGCGGGTCCGGAGGAGCGGGACGAAGCGGCGCTGCTTGCGACCCTGGAGGAGGCGCTGGACGGGCTCCTGGAGGCGCGGCGCACGGAGGGCCGGGCGCTCGGCGCGGCACTCGACACGCATCTCCTCGCCATGCGGGAGCAGGCCCAGATGGCGCGGGACACGGCGGCGACCCAACCGGCGGCTCTGCGGGACAGGCTCGCCGCGGCCCTCGCCGCGCTTGACGCCGACCTTCCCGAGGAACGCCTCGTCCAGGAAGTGGCGCTTCTTGCTGCGAAGGCGGATGTCCGCGAGGAACTCGACCGGCTCGACGCACATCTGGAGGCGGCCGGGGCCCTGCTCGCGTCCGGGGAGGCGGTCGGACGCAAGCTCGACTTCCTCTGCCAGGAAATTCACCGCGAGGCGAATACGCTGGGCTCCAAGTCAGTGGATCTCGACCTCACGCGCACGGTGCTGGACCTCAAGTCCGTTCTGGAAGCCTTCCGCGAGCAGGCGCGGAACATCGAATGAAACCGTTCCGACCCGTTGCAACGCGCGGCCTGATGCTGGTGCTGTCCTCGCCCTCCGGGGCCGGCAAGAGCACCATCAGCCGCGCTGTGCTGGAAAGGGAGCAGAACATCACGCTCTCGGTAAGCGCCACGACCCGGCGGCCCCGCAAGGGCGAGGTGGACGGCCGCGACTACTTTTTTGTGGACGACGCCAGGTTCCGGGCAATGGTCGAGGCGGGCGCGTTCCTCGAACATGCGGATGTCTTCGGGCACCGCTACGGCACGCCGCGCGCGCCTGTCGAAGCGGCGCTGGAGGAAGGGCGCGACATGCTGTTCGACATCGACTGGCAGGGCGCGCAGCAGATTGCCGAGAAGGCCCGGACGGACCTGGTCGGCGTTTTCGTGCTGCCGCCTTCCATCGAGGAACTGGAGCGGCGCCTGCACACCCGCGCCCAGGACAGCGCAGAGGTCGTCCGCGCGCGTATGGCCAAGGCGCTCGACGAGGTGAGCCACTACGCGGAATACGACTATGTCGTCATCAACAGCGACCTGGAGGCCAGTATTGCCGAGGTGCGCAGCATTCTCCACGCCGAGAGGCGACGGCGCACACGGCAGACAGGCCTGACCGACTTCGTAAACGCCCTCAGGGGAGAAAGGTGAACAACGCCATGCCCAACCCCGCCCCAGGTTTCCGCAAGCGTCCCGACCACCGCGTAGACATCGGGCCCGCCGAAGGCCGGGTCGTGGTGACCTTCGCCGGCCAGACCGTGGCCGAGAGCCGCCGGGCGCTGCTCATGCGCGAGAGCGGCTATCCGCCGGTCCACTACATCCCCGAGGCCGACCTGAACCTCCACCTGATGCGGCCCAGCGAGCGGACGAGCCACTGCCCATTCAAGGGCGACGCCCGCTATCGCACGCTCGCGGTGGACGACCGGATCGCCGAGGATGCGGTCTGGAGCTATCCCGAACCGTACGACGAATGCGCGGCCATCGCCGGCCATGCCGCCTTCTATGTCGGGAAAGTCGATTCCATCGAAATCCTTCCCTGACGGGACGGCGCCTCAGGAAGCAGGGTCCCTCGGGTCGATGGGCAGCAGGCGGTCGAGGCCGGCCGCCTGCTCGAACAGCGCCGCCGCCTGGAGCAGCTCCGCCTCGCCGCGCGGCCGGGCGACCAGTTGCAGGCCGACAGGGCGTCCGTCCG
>MPNF01000458.1 GCA_002238885.1 Alphaproteobacteria bacterium bin95
TCGCCGCGGCCGGGTAGCCCTTTGCCGTGACGGTCAGGTCGTCGCGCAGGATCTTGTGGAACGCCGGCAGCTTGTGGAACGGCACCGTGGGATGGACATGGTGCTCGACATGGTAGGGCATGTTCCATGCAACGAAGCGCACCAGCGCATTGGTGAAGGTCGTGCGGGTGTTCCGCAGCATTTCGGGCACATGCGGGCAGCCCGTGTGCTCGGCGAGCAGGTAGAGGCGCAGGAATGGCTGCCCCAGCATGAGCGGTAGCAGCCAGAGCCACAGCAGGGCGGTCGTATCGAAATGGTACGATAGCGCCGCTGCTGCCGCGTAGAAGACCAGCAGCCACCGGGCTTCCCGCGCCACTGCGCGCCGCCCCGACGGCGGAACGAAAGCGTCGCGGTTCCGGCCTGCCGCATTGACGAACAGCATCCTCCCCTCCCGGGCCCAGTAGGACCCGCCCGCTATATGCCAGGCGAGCCCAGGCTTCGACCGGGGCACCGGCCGCGCCAGCTCCGGGTCGTGCGCCGGGTCGTGGGTATGGCGGTGATGCGCCAGATGGAAATGGCGGAACCAGGCCGATGGCAGGAAAACGACGAACCCGATTATCCGTGCGGCCGCGCTGTTCAGCCAGGTGCTGCGGAACGGCGTCCCGTGCACGGCCTCGTGGAGCAGGCAGAACAGGAAGGCCAGCAGGATGCCGTGGGGCAGCAGAAGGAGCGGCCAGCCGGGCGCTTCCAGCGCGATCAGCGAGCCGGTGAGCCCAAGCGCCGCCAGGTGGCCTGCAAGATGGACGAGGCCCTTGCGGTCGGAGCGTTGCAGGAGCCTCTGTCGCTCGTCGCCGCTCATGCGGGCCAGAATCGTGCGGCGATCCGGAACCTGGCCCGACGGCCGCGAAGGATCCGGTGCCAGCATCGTTACCGGGAGTAGAACTCCACCACCAGATGCGGCTCCATGCTCACGGCGAAGGGCACGTCGGCAAGGCCGGGACCGCGCTGGAAGGTGCCCTTCAACTCGTTGAAATCCACCGCGAGATAGTCCGGCACGTCGCGCTCGGCCGATTCGATGGCCTCCAGCACCAGCGCCATGTTACGGGACTTCTGCTTCACCTCGATAGTGTCGCCGTCGCGCACCCGGTAGGAAGGGATGTTGAGCCGCCGCCCGTTCACCCGGACATGGCCATGGTTCACGAACTGGCGCGCGGCGAAGATCGTCGGCACGAATTTCATCCGGTAAACGACGGCGTCGAGGCGGCGCTCCAGCAGCTCTATCAGGTTCTCGCCCGTGTCGCCGCGCCGGCGCACTGCCTCGTGGTAGAGGCGGCGGAACTGCTTTTCGGAAATGTCGCCGTAATGGCCTTTGAGCCGCTGCTTGGCGCGCAGCTGGAGGCCGAAATCGGTGGGCTTGCGCCGCCGCTGCCCGTGCTGGCCGGGCCCGTATTCCCGGCGGTTGTAGGGGCTTTTTGGCCGCCCCCAGAGATTGACGCCGAGACGCCGGTCGATCTTGTGTTTCGCGCTTTCGCGTTTTGCCATGGCTTTCTGCCGCTCGCTTTCGCGTTTCTTTTTGTCCCGATAGGTCCAGACACGAATGCAAGGACGGGGCGCAGCGCCCGCGTTCTCGGGAATGGCGCGGGTTATACCGCCGCCGGGGCCATTGTCAAACCGGGGCGGGCCTGCTTACTCGGGCGGCTTGCCTCCCGGCCATACCGGGCTCCCGGCGAGGTCCGGCCATCCGATGGGCGCGCGGCAGCCTTCCGCCGCTGCGGCGGGGTCGAGCGCCGCATCCCAGTTTCCCGCGACATAACGGTGCCCGTTCCAGGCGCCTCCCTCCTCGGAGCACAGCCACAGCACCGGCGGCACCATCGCCGAGGGCCGGACCATCGCCGCGCGGTCGATGCCGGACTCTTCGGGCACCATCGGGGTATCCGTCGGGCCGCCGGGGACGACGACATTCACGGTCACCCCGCTGTGGCCGAATTCCGTGGCATGGCCGGCGGACATCGCCTCGAAGCCGGCTTTCACGGGTCCGTAGGGATGGAACTTCCCGCGCAGCATAGTGAAGAAGCTGGTGGTGACGTTGACGATGCGCCCCCATCTCCGGTCGAGCATCGCCCCGACCGCGGCGCGGGTCATGTACCACGCCCCGGACAGGTTCACCGCGACGAACCGGTCCCAGACCTCGGGGTCTATCTCGCGGATTTCGACCAGGTTCGTCATGTGGTCCGCCCGGATGACGCCCATGCCCAGCGCACCGTTATTGACGAGGATATCCGGCCCGCCCAGGCGTTCCCGCACCCGCCCGACCGCCGCCTCGCACTCGGCGCAGTTCGAAATGTCCACCCGCGCCGTAATCAGCCGGCCGGCGGAGGCGTCCGCCTCGTGCCCCGCCGCAAGCCCGGCGAGCCGCTCCTCGTCGATGTCGAGCGCGGCCACCTTCGCACCCGCGCCCAGCAGGCCGCGCACGAATTCCTGCCCGATCCCCCCGGCCGCGCCGGTCACGATAGCGACCCTGCCTTCGAGTTCCCCGGTCATCTTCAATCCCCTGCTTTGAATATAGTCGCGGCACTGTATTCCCCATCGTCCCGGAGTGCAGCCGGGAAAGCGCTCCGGACCCGATACCTTCGCCGGTCATTGTCGGGGTTTCCCGCAGCGTCCACACTCGCCGCAGAGCGAGGACGACCGGGCAGTATCGGGAAGAGTCGAATGACGGAAGAAAGCAGTCCTGCGCCCCCGTCCCGCAGCGGTGCCGTCCGGCGGTGGCGGGAAGGGCTGGCGGCGCTTGCGGAGCGGGACGGGCGCATCCGGGCGGCGCTGGCCGAGGTCGGGCCGCCGCCGATGGCGCTCCGGGGGGCCGGTTTCGCGGCGCTGCTCAGGGCGATTGCGGCGCAGCAGGTCTCGGCTGCCTCGGCGCGGGCG
>MPNF01000459.1 GCA_002238885.1 Alphaproteobacteria bacterium bin95
CCATGCGGTCGCCCACCGCGCCCCGAATCTTGCGGAACGGCTCCAGCGCCTTGTCGATATCGCGGGCGGAGATGTAGTAGCCGTCGGAGGCCACCGCCGCGTGGTCGAACGGCCAGATCTTCATGCCGGTGATGCCCTGCTCCAGCAGGCTCAGCGCCAGCTCGTCGGCGCGGTGGAGGAAGGCGTCGAGGTCCTCGTACGGGCCTTCGTCCGCGCCCTCCAGCCCCCAGTCGTCCGTGCCCCAGTCCGGGCGGCTGCGCACATAGCGATAGCCCGCGCAGGTGTTGTAGGTGCGGATGCGGTTCCGGCTGAGGCCGCCCAGCAGCTGGTAGACCGGCTGTCCCGTCGCCTTGCCGAACAGGTCCCAGAGCGCGATGTCCACCGCGGATCGGCCGCGGGCCTCGGCTCCGGTGCCCGCGAAGCCGATATAGGGCGTGAGGTCGCGGCCGATGCGCTCGATGGCGAGGGGATCGCGCCCGAGCACCACCGTCGCCGCCGACTCGTGCAGATAGGCCTCGACCGCCCGGGCGCCGAAGAATGTCTCGCCGAGGCCCACCAGCCCCTCGTCCGTGTGCACCCGCACCCACAGCACGTTGGGAAACTCGTCGAGCCTGACGGTTTCGAGCGCGACGATCTTCATGTCTTGGTTCCTTCCAAGGGTGTTCGGGCTTGCAGGGGCCTCAGAGGCCGCGCGCGACCCTGTGTCCATCCACGACTGCCACTTCGATATCCCGCGGCTGGAAGCAGTCGCCGATCGGGTGAAGCGATCCATGATGCGCCGAAAGCTCTTCGTAGAGCCTCGTATCGGCCTTGCCGCCGGACCCGAACACGACGCTGTCGAAGCCCCCGATCGTCCGGGGCTCCCAGGTGACGACATTATACGCCTCGGCGCCGGCCTCCCCGATTTCCCAGAGCGCGGTGTGGGTCGTCAGCGCGACGCCGGCCTTCATCAGCCTTTCCAGCAGGTGATGGCGTGTCGGCGACGGCATGAAGGGCGCAATCGTTTCCAGCCCGGTCAGGAGCTCGACCTTGTGCCCGCGCATCGCCAGATAGTCGGCGGTCGTAGCGGCCTCGGCCCGGCCGAGCGTATCGACCACGAGCACGCTTTCGCCGGGTAGGGCACAGCCGGCCAGCACATCCCGGGCGGAGAAGACATGGGCCCGCTCAACCCCCTCGATTTCCGGGAAATATGCGGTGGAGCCGGTGGCGAGGACGATCTCGTCGGGCCCGGCGGCCAGGACGGTTTCCGCGGTGGCCTCGGTCCCCAGCCGGATTTCGACGCCGAGTTTCGGCAGCTGGCGTTCGAACCAGAGGATGATCTCTTCGAAGCTGCCCCGGTCCGGCGCCTTCATGATCTGGCCGATCTGGCCGCCCATCCTCCTGTTCCTGTCGATGAGCAGGACATCGTGGCCCCGCTGGCCGGCAATGCGGGCGGCCTCCATGCCGGCGGGTCCTGCCCCGACGATGACGACCTTCTTCTTCCTTTCGGCTGGGAGCAGTTCGGCCCAGTCCCGCTCCCGCCCCGTGACCGGGTTGTAGATGCACCCCACGCCGAGCCCGATATCCACATGGCCGACGCAGGCCTGGGTGCAGGCGATGCAGGGGCGGATATCGTCCACCCGCCCTTCCCGCGCCTTGTTCGGGAAGTGGGGGTCGGCGATCAGCGTCTTCGCCATGCCGACGATATCGGCCTTGCCGTCCGCGAGGACGCGCTCGGCGACGGCCGGCGAATCCATCCGCCCCGTCCCGACCACGGGCCGCGTAACGACGGCCTTCACGGCCTCCGGCAGATAGGTGAAGGCGCCCGGCTCGTAATAGTAGCTCGGCCAGTGCATGCGGCCCTGCTTGGGGCTCGGCACGATGCCGTGCCAGACGTTGAAATAATCGACGAGGTTTTCCCGGTCCAGAAGCCGCGCAAGCTCGACCAGGTCCGACAGCTTGAGGCTGTAGTCCATCACGTCGTCGTAAAGGCGGATGCCGAGGATCCGCTCCGCGCCCAGTTCGGACCGGATCGCCGCCAGGGTCTCGCGCAGGAAGGTCATGCGCTCGGCCGTCGTGCCGCCCCCGTATTTGTCGGTCCGGCGGTTGCCGTGCGGATGGAGGAAGTTGGCGAACAGATAGTCCATGCCCACTGCCAGCTCGATGCCGTCGAAATCGCTCCGGCGCATGCGGCGCGCGGCTCCGGCGAAACTCTCGACCAAAGCCTCCGCTTCGGCGGTGGTGAGCTCGTGCGGCATGTAAACCGGCACGGAGAAGTCGGGCGGCGGCACGGCCGAGGGGGCCACAACCGGCCGGCCGATAAAGGCGGAATCGTCGGCGACGCGCCGCCCGCGATGTCCCAGTTGCGCCAGGACCGGCACGTCGAATTCGTGCACGGCCTCGGCGATGCGTTGGTAAATCGGGACAATTCCGTCGTGGAAATTCGTCAGCGACAGGGATGTCTCGCCGTCATACACCGGCACGGTGTGCGCGGTGACGATGAGGCCGGCGCCGCCTTTCGCCCGCTCGCGCAGATAGTGGACATAGGCTTCCGTAGGCGTGCCGTCCCCCGACTGGTGGTGCGCCGCGTGACCGGTGTTCATGATCCGGTTCCGGAGCGTGTAGGACCCGACGCCGACCGGGCTGAAGAGGTTGGGGAAGTTGTCGGTCATGGCGCCGCCCGCAGCGGTCAGGAGCGTGGCCGGCCCGGGATGTGGTTGTACATGGACTCCGAGAGCCCGCCGTCGGTCAGGATGACCTGCCCGGTGACATAGCGGGAGTCCGGGCCGAGCAGGAAGGCGATGATATCGGCGATATCGTCCGGGCCGGCGACCCGGCCCATCGGCACCAGCGCCTCGCGCCCCGCCTTGATCTCCGGGTCCTCGTACATCGCCTCGGTCATCATGGTGCGCA
>MPNF01000460.1 GCA_002238885.1 Alphaproteobacteria bacterium bin95
CCATGCGGTCGCCCACCGCGCCCCGAATCTTGCGGAACGGCTCCAGCGCCTTGTCGATATCGCGGGCGGAGATGTAGTAGCCGTCGGAGGCCACCGCCGCGTGGTCGAACGGCCAGATCTTCATGCCCGTGATGCCCTGCTCCAGAAGGCTTAGCGCCAGCTCGTCGGCACGGTGGAGGAAGGCGTCGAGGTCTTCGTACGGGCCTTCGTCCGCGCCCTCCAGCCCCCAGTCGTCCGTGCCCCAGTCCGGGCGGCTGCGCACATAGCGGTAGCCCGCGCAGGTGTTGTAGGTGCGGATGCGGTCCCGGCTGAGGCCGCCCAGCAGCTGGTAAACCGGCTGTCCCGTCGCCTTGCCGAACAGGTCCCAGAGCGCGATGTCGACCGCGGACCGGCCGCGGGCCTCGGCCCCGGTGCCTGCGAACCCGATATAGGGCGTGAGGTCGCGGCCGATGCGCTCGATGGCGAGCGGGTCGCGCCCGAGCACCACCGTCGCCGCCGACTCGTGCAGATAAGCCTCGACCGCCCGGGCGCCGAAGAATGTCTCGCCCAGGCCCACCAGCCCCTCGTCCGTGTGCACCCGCACCCACAGCACGTTGGGAAACTCGTCGAGCCTGACGGTTTCGAGCGCGGTAATCTTCATGTGCCGGTTCCTTCCGGGGTGCGCGGGACTGCAAGGACCTCAGAGGCCGCGCGCGACCCTGTGTCCATCCACGATTGCCATCTCGATATCCCGCGGCTGGAAGCAGTCGCCGACGGAATGAAGCGATCCACAATGCGCGGAAAGCTCTTCATAGAGCCCCGTATCGGCCTTGCCGCCGGACCCGAACACGACGCTGTCGAAGCTCCCGATCGTCCGGGGCTCCCAGGTGACGACATTATACGCCTCGGCGCCGGTCTCCCCGATTTCCCAGAGCGCAGTGTGGGTCGTCAGCGCAACGCCGGCCTTCATCAGTTTCTCCAGCAGGTGGTGGCGCGTCGGCGAGGGCATGAAGGGGGCGACGGTCTCCAGCCCGGTCAGGAGCTCGACCTTGTGCCCGCGCATCGACAGATAGTCGGCGGTCGTAGCGGCCTCGGCCCGCCCGAGTGTATCGACCACGAGCACGCTTTCGCCGGGTAGGGCACAGCCGGCCAGGACGTCACGGGCGGAGAAGACATGGGACCGTTCCACTCCCTCGATTTCCGGGAAATATGCGGTGGAGCCGGTGGCGAGAACGATCTCGTCGGGATCGGCGGCCAGGACGGTTTCCACGGTGGCCTCGGTCCCCAGCCGGATTTCGACGCCGAGTTTCGGCAGCTGGCGTTCGAACCAGAGGATGATCTCTTCGAAGCTGCCCCGGTCCGGCGCCTTCGTGACCAGGTCGATCTGGCCTCCGAGCCGCCTGTTGCGGTCCATGAGAACTACATCGTGGCCCCGCTGGCCGGCAATGCGGGCGGCCTCCATGCCGGCCGGTCCTGCGCCGACGATGACGACCTTCTTCTTCCTTTCGGCCGGGCGCAGTTCGGCCCAGTCCTGCTCACGCCCGGTGACCGGGTTGTAGATGCACCCCACGCCGAGCCCGATATCCACATGCCCGACGCAGGCCTGGGTGCAGGCGATGCAGGGGCGGATATCGTCCACCCGTCCTGCCCGCGCCTTGTTCGGGAAGTGGGGGTCGGCGATCAGCGTCTTCGCCATGCCGACGATATCGGCCTTGCCGTCCGCAAGGACGCGCTCGGCAACTGCCGGGGAATCCATCCGCCCCGTCCCGACAACCGGCCGCGCGACCACCGCCTTCACGGCCTCCGGCAGATAGGTGAAGGCGCCCGGCTCGTAATAGTAGCTCGGCCAGTGCATGCGGCCCTGCTTCGGGCTCGGCACGATGCCGTGCCAGATGTTGAAGTAATCGACGAGGTTTGCCCGGTCCAGAAGGCGCGCAAGCTCGACCAGGTCCGACAGCTTGAGGCTGTAGTCCATCACGTCGTCGTAAAGGCGGATGCCGAGGATCCGCTCCGCGCCCAGTTCGGACCGGACCGCCTCCAGGGTCTCGCGCAGGAAGGTCATGCGTTCGGCCGTCGTGCCGCCGCCGTATTTGTCCGTCCGGCGGTTTCCGTGCGGATGGAGGAAGTTGGCGACCAGATAGTCCATGCCCACTGCCAGCTCGATCCCGTCGAAATCGCTCAGGCGCATGCGGCGCGCGGCTCCTGCGAAACTCTCGACAAGTTCTTCCGCTTCGGCGGTGGTGAGCTCGTGCGGCATGTAAACCGGCACAGAGAAATCGGGCGGCGGCACGGCCGAGGGGGCCACGACCGGCCGCCCGATAAAGGCGGAATCGTCGGCGACGCGCCGCCCGCGATGCCCCAGCTGGGCCAGGATCGGCACGTCGAATTCGTGCACGGCCCCGGCGATGCGTTGGTAAATCGGCACGATTCCGTCGTGGAAATTCGTCAGCGACAGGGATGTCTCGCCGTCATAAACCGGCACGGTGTGCGCGGTGACGATGAGGCCGGCCCCGCCTTTCGCCCGCTCGCGCAGATAGTGGACATAGGCTTCCGTAGGCGTGCCGTCCCCCGACTGGTGGTGGGCGGCGTGGCCGGTGTTCATGATCCGGTTCTTGAGGGTGTAGGACCCGACGGCGACTGGGCTGAACAGGTTGGGGAAGTTGTCGGTCATGGCGCCGCCCGCAGCGGTCAGGAGCGCGGCCGGCCCGGGATGTGGTTGTACATGGACTCCGAGAGGCCGCCGTCGGTCAGGATGACCTGCCCGGTGACATAGCGGGAGTCGGGCCCGAGCAGGAAGGCGATGATATCGGCGATATCGTCCGGGCCGGCGACCCGGCCCATCGGCACCAGCGCCTCGCGCCCCGCCTTGATCTCCGGGTCCTCGTACATCGCCTCGGTCATCATGGTGCGCA
>MPNF01000461.1 GCA_002238885.1 Alphaproteobacteria bacterium bin95
ACGCCCGGCGGAGCCGGTGGAGCCAAGGGCCGGGGCCGAGGGAAATCCGGGACGCCAAAGCACGCGCCGCGCGCAGAAGCGGGCAAGCGTGTCACAGGCGGCCGACCGGATACGGCAAGCTGCCAAGGGGAACCCGGATGAGCGTCTTGTGGCGCTCCTGCACCACATCACGGTGCCTGTACTGGAAGAGGCGTTCCACTCGCTGAAGCGGGACGCTGCCGCCGGTGTGGACGGCGTGACGTGGGACATGTACGCGGAGGGTCTGGAAGACCGTCTGGTCGACCTTCACGCCCGCATACACAGGGGAGCATATCGAGCGCCGCCGGTCCGGCGGGTGGAAATACCCAAACCGGACGGCGGGAAGCGACCGCTCGGCATCGCCTCACTGGAAGACAAGATCGTCCAGAAGGCGGTGACGGACACGATTCTGGTGCCGATCTACGAGACGGAGTTCCTCGGGTTCAGCTACGGGTTCCGACCGGGGCGCGGAGCGCACAATGCGCTCGATGCACTCGCGGTCGGAATAACACGGCGCAAGGTCAACTGGATTGTCGATGCGGACATCCGCGGGTTCTTCGATAACGTGGACCGAAACTGGCTCGTCCGGTTTCTGGAACACCGCATCGGAGACAAGCGGGTCATCCGCCTCATCACCAAATGGCTGAATGCCGGCGTCATGGAAGGCACCGACTGGACGGACACGGGCAGGGGCACGCCACAGGGGGCAATTGCGTCGCCCGTTCTGGCGAACGTCTACCTGCATTATGTGCTCGACCTCTGGGTGCACAAAGCATGGCGCAAGCGGAAGGTGGAAGGCGACATGATCATCGTCCGTTACGCGGACGATTTCGTGACCGGCTTTCAACATCGGTGGGAAGCGGAGCGCTTCCTGGACGACCTGAGGGCGAGGCTTGCCCGGTTCGGGCTGGCCCTGCACCCCGACAAAACCCGGCTCATCGAGTTCGGACAGTTCGCAAGCGCGGACCGGAAGAACCGAGGTCAGGGCAAGCCGGAGACCTTCGAGTTTATGGGAATGACGCACTTCTGCGGCAAGACCAGAAACGGGAAATTCCGGTTGGGACGCAGACCGTCGCGGAAGCGCGTAGGAAGGACCCTCAGACGGATCAAGGAAGAGCTGCGCAAACGCATGCACATGGGAAAACACGAGGTGGCCCGCTGGCTCGCAAGGGTCATCGACGGATGGCTGAATTACTTTGCCGTCCCGGGCACCTCAGCAGCCCTGAAAGCGTTCGTTGAGGCGGTCAAACGCCTGCTCCTGCGCACCCTGCGCAGGCGCTCGCAGAAAGATCGCACGGATTGGCCAGCCATAGACCGTCTCGTCGGCCTGCACTGGCCAAGACCCACCATCCGGCACCCGTGGCCAGACCAGCGATTTGCCGTCATGACCCAAGGCAGGAGCCCCGTGCGTTAACGCGCCTGCGGGGATCTGTGCGGGGGGTGCCGGGCAACCGGCATTCCTACCGCGATCGCTAAGGGGTTCGGCACCGATTGAGGGTTCGATAGACAGTTGGTCTTGAGACCGAGAAGAGTTCAGCGAGATCGCTGATGGAATACTCGCCCGTGGCATGCATGCGGGAGAGTTCCCGCTGCTGTTTGTCGGACAGTTTCGGCTGCTTGCCGCGCAGCTTCCCCCTGGCGCGTGCGATGGCCATGCCCTCGCGGGTTCGCATGCGGATGAGGTCCGCCTCGAACTCGGCGAAGGTGGCGAGGATGTTGAAGAACATCTTTCCCATCGGATCGCCCGGGTCATAGAGCGCTTGGCCGAGGGCCAGCTTCACGCCTCTTTCCCGAAGCCGGTCGGCGATGGAGCGGGCATCCGGGACGGACCTTGCCAGTCGATCGAGCTTCGCCACGACCAGCGTGTCGCCTTTGCGCACCGCGGCGAGGGCCTGGTCGAGACCTGGTCGGACGCGGGCTGTGCCGGTGAGGCCGTGATCGGTGTAGATGCGATCCTCGGCCACGCCCAGCTCCTGGAGCGTCTGGCGTTGCGCGGCCAGGTCCTGACTGTCGGTGGAGCAGCGCGCATATCCGATGAGCGTGGCTGACATGGGGAAAACTGTACGGATAGGGTCCCGCTTCCGCAATTGTTTTCGTACCATTCATATGAGACGGTCCGGATCCGGGTTTCGCGCGGATCGCGCTCGCCGGCCGTCATTGTCCGCTGGACGATCCCCTTGCGGACAGCACAAGCGCGCACGGGACGATGGAATTACGGGCAGGCGAAACCTGCCGGAGGAGCCTCATCCCGGACGCCTCGCAGGAACGCGGCATGTCCCCTTGACCTCGTCATGACGGACGAATAGCGTCCTTTCCGAGACACGATGTC
Organism: Alphaproteobacteria bacterium bin95; assembly: GCA_002238885.1. Taxonomy (GTDB): domain Bacteria; phylum Pseudomonadota; class Alphaproteobacteria; order Bin95; family Bin95; genus Bin95. The sequence goes on from MPNF01000461.1 coordinate 2,348, forward strand.
CCTGCCCACGCGCCTCGTGACGGGAGATACGGTGGTCCGATCGCTCACAGTCAGGAACTTCGCCGTCTTCGAGGAAGTCGACCATAGTGGGGGCAATGAACAACAGGCATCGCAGGACGCTTTCGGCCGTATTCGCGAACCCTGCCCCAAGAACACTGGAGTGGAGCGAGATCGAAAGCCTGTTGATTGCTGCGGGCGCTCGCCCGATCGAGGGACGCGGGTCACGGGTGCGGTTCGAGAAGGACGGCGAGATCGAGACCTTTCACAGGCCGCATCCTTCCCGTGAAGCCAAGCGGTATCAGGTGCGAGCGGCGCGAAGCTTTTTTCTGAGGATCGGAGTTAGTCCATGTCCGGAACGATGAGCTACAAGGGGTATGCAGCCCGGATAGACTATGATGACGAGGATGCGGTCTTCATCGGCAGGATCGCGGGCATTCGTGACGGCGTGGGATTTCATGCCGATACGGTTGCCGGCCTCCGCGCGGCTTTCGAGGAAGCGGTAGAGGATTATGTCGAGACATGCG
>MPNF01000462.1 GCA_002238885.1 Alphaproteobacteria bacterium bin95
ATGTCGCCCCGCGCCGCGCAGCACAGGCACCCGGAGTCAAGCTCCACCAGCTCCTCCTCGCCCGCCTCCAGCAGCGCATGGTCGATGCCGACATCGCCGAACTCGTTGACGATCACCCCGTCGCCGCCGAGCGCCTCATGCGCGAGCAGGGCCTTCAGCAGGGTCGTCTTGCCGGAACCGAGGAACCCCGTGATGGCAATGACGCGGCTCATTCGGGCCCCGCCGCCCTATTGCCGGAGATATCCGGATTCACCCCGTCGGCGGGGTGGCGCATGAACAGCACGCGGCTGGCCCGGCGCTCCGGCGCGACGAGCGAGCGCAGATGGCGGAGCGCGCCCGAGATCGAGGGATGCAGGCGGCTCAGCCCGTCCGGCCCCGTGACCCGCCAGGCGGCCCCGAGCGGCGTCTCCTCGCGCGCAGCCGCCACGTCGCCCGGCTCCGCGCCCCAGAGCTCCAGCGCGCCCCGGATCAGCAGTTCGTCCCTCCGGTCGTCATTCATCCGCAACGCGTCCATTCGTCAAAGACGAAAACCATGGCGTTCGAGCGCCTCCTGCGCCGCAGTCGTCAATGCCTTCATCGTGCGGTGCCGCCCGGCGACCTCGGCGAGAGACGCTGCGAAACGTTCGGAAGGGCTGAATTCGAACCAGTCCTTGCCGGAGACCGGAACTTTGCAGGCAGAGCCTACCAGTTTCCCGGTGCCGGGCCTCTTGTCCAAATCCCTCGCGACCGAAATGTCGTAAATGCCCTTCGAATTCGGCTTGCTGGCATAGACTCTCATCGCGGCTCCCCCGGCTCCACAGACTACAATGGCAGCGCCAGCAGGGTGTCGATGCGGGCATTGTCGTACACCACGGTCATTTCGCGGATGCGCAGCGCCTCGTCGAAGGCGGCGCGGTATTCGCCGGTGCTGAACAGCATGACATCGCCCTCGCGCATGATGCGGGCGACATGGTAGCCGGCGCGCGCGGTGACGGGCGGCCCCGCTTCCACCAGCGCGCGCCCGATCACATGGCGGTAGCGCTGCGCCTCGTAGATATTCGCCCGGCGCAGTGCCGAGACCCGGTCGGCCAGCATGGCGCGCCCGTCGGCATAGACCACCGAGACCGGCAGGCCGGCCTCGACATTGTCGCGCGAGGCGATGCGGTAGCGGCAGTCCTCCGCGAACAGCTCAAGCCAGTCCTCCAGCCGGTCGTCGTCTATGGCCATGGCGTAGCGCGCGAACAGGCCGTCCACCTCGTCCTGGAGGCCGCTCACAGGCCCATGACCGCCCGCCAGGCCTTCCAGAAGCCGCGCACCGAGGTCTCGGTGGCGCGGCCCCGCTGGCTTTCCGTGCCGGCGCCGCCCATCTCGACCACGCTGTCGAGCCCGTCCGCGCCCGCCGCGCCGCGCTGCACGAAGCCGCCGACCGCGCCGTCCTCCATCGAGATGAAGCCCGCCGGCCCCACCAGATTGGCCTGGAGCAGGCGCTGTTCGGCAAGCTCGGGGTCGTCGTCCTCGAAGCCGTAATAGGTCCAGAGCAGTTCGGTGCGGTCCACGCCCTTCGGCACCACCTGGCGCACGGCCAGCGCGTTCTGCACCTGCTGCGAGACGAAGGTGGGGAAGACGGTCAGGATCTGGAGCGAGACGCCGTCGCCGAACTCGTCGCGGCCGTGGATGAGGCGCGGGTCGGCAAGCGCGTAATCGTCCTTCCAGGCGCGCAGCCCGCCCTTCTCATAGTCTTCGTTCGGCCGGTCGGTCTGCATGCGCGACCAGCTCACATGGTGCCCGCCGCTCTCGTCCACCTCCACGCCGCCCTCCTGGGTCAGGCGGTTCAGCCGGAAGGTGGCGAAGAAGGAATGCAGCAGGCTGGCGTGGTAGCTGTCCTTCACATTCTCGACATAGAGCTTCCAGTTGTTCGGCAGCATCTGGCGGTGGCGGCCGAGCAGCCTGACCGGCCTGCCCAGCACGCGGGCGAGCCGGGCGCATATTTCCGGGCCGAGCCAGGTTTCCAGATCCGGCACATCGGGGCTGAAGGTGCCGAACACCAGCCCGCACCATGCCGCGACGCGCAGCTTGCGCGGCCCGTGCCGGGACTTGTCGAAGCCCTCCGGCATGCCGCCCGCGCCGTCTATGCCACCCTCGAAGGCCACGCCGCGCAGATTGCCTTCGAGATCGTAGTTCCAGGCGTGATAGACGCACTGGATGCGCCGCCCGCGGCCGCCCTCGCCGAGGCAGATCAGCGCGCCGCGATGGGCGCAGCGGTTCTCGAAGGCATGCAGCGCCCCCTGTCCGTCGCGGCTGACGATCACTGGCGTCTCGCCGACGAAGGTAGTGCGCCAGGAGGCCGGCTCCGGCAGTTCCGCCTCCATGCACAGGAAATGCCAGGCGGGCCCGCGAAACAGGCGCTCCTGTTCCGCCTCGTATAGCGCCCGGTCGCGGTAAACCTCGAACGGCACGCGGGTGAGGCCCGGACCCGGCCAGGCCGGCAGTCGCGAAAGGTCCTGCATGGGCGGCGAGCGTAATTGAAATTACTTTTTTCCGCGACGGGGCCTTGAATTCCCGCCTTGCCGCCCCATTCTGCCGCAAACGCACCGGTATTGCGGGCGCGAACGAAACCGCTTGACCCGCATGCTGCAATGCAACATTCTCTACTGCAACGCACCATCTCTTCGGAGACATGAGCCATGTCCGCTGCCAAAGGCGCCTCCGTGCGCTCCCTGCCCGAAACCGCGACGCAATCGCCCTTCCGCACCTGCCAGTGGCCGTTCGGCGACCCGCAGGACGACGAGACGTTCCGCTATTGCGGCGCACCGACGCTGGCGCCGCATTCCTATTGCGCCCGCCATGTCGAGATGGCTTATCGCGATCCCGACGAGGAGCGCGAGGCGGC
>MPNF01000463.1 GCA_002238885.1 Alphaproteobacteria bacterium bin95
GTGCTGCGCAGCCCGCACGCCCATGCGCGCATCCGGAGCATCGACACCTCGAAGGCCGAGGCCCTGCCGGGCGTCAAGGCCGTGATCACCTCCGCCGATCTCCCGGACCATGACTTCGCCTATATCGGCCCGGAGCGGGTCGCGCAGAACTTCTGGCACATCACCCGCAACGTCATGGCGCGCGAGAAGGCGCTCTATGAGGGGCACGCGGTCGCCGCCGTCGCCGCAGCGAGCGCGGCCGTCGCCGAGGAAGCTGTCTCGCTCATCGAGGTGGACTACGAGGTGCTGGCGCATGTGATCGATGTCGACGAGGCGATGAAGCCGGGCGCCCCGCTTCTGTTCGAGGACATGATTACCCGCGGCGTCGAGCCTGCGCCCGATACGGCCTCCAACATTTCGAAGCGGCTGGAGTTCGGCATCGGCGACCTCGAGGCCGGCTTTGCGAAGGCCGACCATATCGTCGAGGAGAGCTTCAAGACCGCAGCCGTTCACCAGGGCTATATCGAGACGCATGCCTGCATGGCGCGTTTCGACGCCGACGGGCATGGCGAAGTCTGGTCGTCGAGCCAGGGCCATTTCGTGGTCCGCGCCATGACCGCCAAGCTGCTCGGCATCAGCCCCGGCAATATCCGCGCGACGGCGCTGGAGATCGGCGGCGGCTTCGGCGGCAAGACCATCGTCTATCTGGAACCGCTGGCCGCGGCCCTGTCGCGGAAATGCAGCCAGCCGGTGCGCATGCAGATGACGCGCGAGGAGGTGTTCAAGGCGACCGGCCCGACTTCCGGCGCGTCCATGACCGTCAAGGTCGGCGTCACGAACGACGGCAAGATCACCGCCGCCGACGCTACCTTCAACTTCCAGGCGGGCGCCTTCCCCGGCTCTCCGGTGATGAACGCCTGCATGTGCGCCTTCGCCCCCTATGACATCGAGAACGCGCGTACGGTCGGCTACGATGTTGTGTGCAACCGCCCGAAGGCGGCGGCATACCGCGCACCCGGTTCGCCTATCTCGGCCTTCGGGGTCGAGAGCGTCCTCGACATGCTGGCGAAGAAGGTCGGGATGGACCCGGTGGCGTTCCGCCTGAAGAACGCCGCGCGCCAGGGCACGCAGATGGTCTACGGGCCGAAGCTCAGCCATGACGGTTATGTCGAGACGCTCGAAGCGCTCATGGACCACCCGGACTACAAGAAGCCCATCGGGCCGAACCAGGGCCGGGGCGTCGCTTCCGGGTTCTGGTTCAATGGCGGCGGCGAATCGAGCGCCACCGTCCATGTGAACGATGACGGCACAGTGATCGTCGGCAGCGGCAGCGTCGATGTCGGCGGGTCGCGCGCCAGCATGGCGCTGATGGCGGCGGAGACTTTCGGCGTCGATTACGAGAATGTGCGTTGCGTCGTCTCCGACACGGCTTCGGTCGGCTACACGCATGTCACCGGCGGCAGCCGCGTCACCTTTGCGACCGGCATTGCCGTCCACCAGGCGTGCAACAAGGTCATCGACGATTTGCGCCAGCGCGCTGCGATGATCTGGGATGTGGATGTCGATGCCGTGGAATGGCGGGACGGTGCCGCGCATCCCGCAGGCGCCAATGTCGGCGATTTCGAGCCGCTCACCATCGGCGAGCTTGCGGCTAAGCGTGGGCTGACGGGCGGCCCCATCGGCGCGGCCGGCACCACCAATGCCGGCGCCCAGGCGCCCGGCTTCTCCAGCCAGTTCTGCGATATCGAGGTCGATCCCGAGACCGGCCATGTCCAGATCCTGCGCTTCATCGCCGCCCAGGATGTCGGCCGCGCGATCCACCCGTCCTATGTCGAGGGGCAGATCCAGGGCGGCGTCGTGCAGGGCATCGGCTGGGCGCTCAACGAGGAATATATCTATGACGACAAGGGCCGGCTGGAGAATGCCGGCTTCCTCGATTACCGGGTGCCGGTGGCGTCCGACCTGCCGATGATCGATGCGGTGCTCGTCGAGGTCCCCAATCCGAGCCATCCCTACGGCGTCAAGGGCGTGGGCGAGGTGAATATCTGCCCGCCCATGGCCGCGATCGCCAACGCCATCGACGGGGCGGTCGGGACGCGGATGCACGAGCTGCCCATGTCGCCGCCCAAACTGCTCGCCGCCATCGATGCAAACGGGGCGGACGGGGACGACTGAGGCCGGAGCGGGCCCGGTGGGCCCGACCGTCCAGGTCCGGTTCACCGAAGGGTTCGCGCGCGCCTTCACCGGCGGCGTGCGCGAATTCGAGGTCGAGGCGAACCTCCTGCGCGATGTCATCCGCGCAATGAATGAGCGCTTCCCCGGCCTCGGCGAGCGCCTGGTGGAGGAAACCACCGTCGCCATCGACGGCATGATGCACGAGACCGCGTATTTCCAGCCTGTGCCGCCGGGCGGAGAGGTGTTCTTCATCCCGAAGCTGGAAGGCGGCTGACAGGCCGAAGGGAACTATCCCATGAAAGACCGTTCGATCGCGGCACTCAGGCTAAAACTTGCCGAACGGCCTGACGGCGCGACCGCCGCCATCGCCGATCTCCGCGAGGAATACGACCGCGCGGTGGAGATTTTCCCGCTGCCGGACGGCGTTACCTGCGAGCCGGGCTCGCTCGGCGGTGTTCCAGGCGAGTGGCTGCGGCCCGAGGGCGCCGACGCGGCCCGGGCGCTGCTCTACTTCCACGGCGGTGGCTATGTGCTCGGCTCGACGCGCTCGCATCGACATATGGTCGCGGCGCTGGCGAAGGGCGCTGGCGTTCACGCCTTCTCGGCGGATTACCGACTGGCGCCCGAGCATCCCTTCCCCGCCGCCGTGGAGGACGGCGCGGCCGTCTGGCAGGGCCTTCTGGAGAGCGGCATCGACCCGGCCAGCGCGGTT
>MPNF01000464.1 GCA_002238885.1 Alphaproteobacteria bacterium bin95
GCACCAGGTCGCCGCTGTTGACGACCATGCCGGCCACGCTCACCTGCCCGCCGAAATCCACGGCATGGACATGGGCATGGGCGGGCTTGATCGACCCGGCAATGGCCTGGAACCCGTCCGCCCAGTCGGGGATGTCGCGGATGCAGCCGTCGGTAACGACGCCCAGGCAACCCAGCGCCTTGTGGATGTTGGAGTTGACCTCGCCCCAGAACGCGCCGAACCCGGCCCTCGGTCCGTCCAGGTCCTGCAGCACCACGATTTGCGGCGTCGGACCGCCATGGGCGACATAGTCGTAATAGGCCACGCGCAGCTTCGTTGCCTCGTCACCCGCGACGGCACTCGGGAATTGCGAGCGTATCGTGCCGGTGCGCGCATAGCCGACGATGGGCGGCAGGTCGGGGAACGGGCAGACAAGCGGCTCGACGGTGAAGCCGGTGTTCAGCCGGCTGCCGGCCACGACCTCCAGCGCGTTGCAGATCGTAGGGGTGTCGAGGGCGCGCAGCGCGGCGAGGTCTTCTGCGGTCAACTTGGACAAGATTCAGTTCTCCTGATGGAAGGGGCAATATGCCCCGCGCCGGAGACCGCCGGAAGGGCAGAGGTGTCATGGGATGTCATGAATTGTCATGTTTCGGTGCGGCCGCAGGCGAGGACCGTCACCGGCCCTTGAACTCGGGCGCACGCTTCTCGCGGAAGGCCGCGACGGCCTCGACATGGTCCTCGGACGAGCGCACGACGGTCATGTGCGAGGACACGAGGTCGAAGCTGGTCAGCATATCGGTCGCGAGCGAGCGATAGACCGTGCGCTTGATGTAGCGCACGGATAGCGGCGCAGCGGCGGCAATGCGCCCCGCAAGCGCCATCGCGTCGTCGAGAAAGCTCTCGTCGGGATAGACATGGTTGACGAGCCCGATGCGCTCGGCCGTCTCCGCGTCGATGAACTCGGCTGTCCAGAGCAACTCCAGCGCACGGGCAGTGCCTACCGTGCGGGGCAGGAAGTATGCCCCGCCAGCACCGGGGATGAGGCCGAGCCGGGCATAGGTCTCGGCGAAGCGCGCCGAGGCGGCGCAGACCCTAATATCGCAGGCGAGCGCGACATCGACCCCGCCGCCCGTGGCGACGCCGTTGACGGCGGCGATGGTCGGCGTGTCCATTGTCGCCAATCGTTTGGGCACTGCCTGTATCGTCTCCCAAATGCGGTCCTTGGTCGTTCGGGGGCTGTTGTCCCGGCCGCCGCCCATCGTCGAGACATCGCCGCCGGTGGTGAAGCCGCGACCCGTGCCGGTGATGACGATGCAGCGCACATCCTCGCGGGCTTCCGCCTCGTCCAGCACCCTCAGCCAGTCCTCCAGCATCGGGTTGGTGAAGGCATTGAGCTTTTCTGGCCGATTCAGCCGAATGAGGCCAACCCTGTCCCTGACCTCGAAGACGATCTCCGCGCTCATCGGCCGGTGAAGGCAGGCTTGCGCTTCTCGCGGAATGCGCGCCCGCCTTCCTTCTGGTCCTCGCTGCGGCTGATCGACAGCAATTCGCGCCGCGCCAGCGCTTGGAGCTCGGACGGCCCGCGGGCGACCACGGTATCCCGCACGAAACGCTTGACCGTCCGCAGCACGAGCGGCGCGCTGTCCCTGAGGATGGTCGCGTAGTCCCTTGCCGCGGCCATTAGCTCGCCTCTCGGTACGGCGCGGTTGACCATGCCGGTCTCCGCAGCGCGCTCCGCGTCGAAATGCTTCCCGGTCATCATGAATTCCATGGCCAGCTTGTGCGGAATACGCGCCGCCAGCCCGGCGATCAGCCCGCCGCAGAAGCCGATCTGCGCCTCGGGATAGAAGAAGTCCGCGGTTTCGTCGGCTACGGCGAGGTCGCAGAATTCGACCAGACAGAAGGCCCCGCCGACGCAGTAACCGTGAACGGCGGCGATGATCGGCTTGTCCACCATGACGCCCACGCCCGGCATGCATTCCCAGAGTTCCGGGTCGCGGGGCGGGTCGCGCAGGTCTGCGCCCACCGAGAAAGCTCGCTCGCCGGCGCCGGTCAGGATCGCGACGCGGTCGTCGCCGTCCTGCAACCGTTCGAAAGCCTGGATCAGTTCGGCGACCAGCCCGTTCGACAGTGCATTCATCTTGTCGGGCCGGTTCAGCGTAATCGTTGCGATGCCGTCTTCGGAGCGATAGTCGATCAGCGGCGCGTTCACGGATGCGTTCTCCCGTTTGTGAATCCGGTATAGGATAGCGTCTCCCGGCGAGGGAGGGCGACTCTTGGCCGAAAGACCGCTGGTTGAGGCGCTGTTTCACGAAGCCAGCTCGACCGTGAGCTATATCGTTGCCTGCCCGGAGACAGGCCAGGCCGCCATCGTCGATCCGGTGCTCGACTACGACATCTATTCCGGGCGAACGGAAACCGCATTCGCGGAGCAGCTCATGGAGCGGGTCCGGGAACGCGAGCTTGCCGTGGAATGGATACTCGAAACCCATGTCCATGCCGATCATCTGAGCGCCGGCGCCTTCCTGAAAGGAGCGCTCGGCGGCCGAACGGCCATCGGCGGCCACATCGTCGATGTGCAGGCGGTCTTCAAGGACATCTACAACCTGCCGCCGGAGTTCCTGACCGACGGTTCGCAATTCGACCGGCTGTTCGCCGACGAAGCGCGGTTCCAGGTAGGACGCGTGGAAGCGCAGGTGCTGCACACGCCCGGCCACACGCCCGCCTGCGTCACCTATGTCATCGGCGACGCCGCGTTCACGGGCGACACGGTGTTCATGCCGGATTTCGGCACGGCGCGCTGCGACTTCCCCGGCGGCGACGCAACCGCGCTCTACCGTTCGGCGCGGCGTATCCTTTCGCTGCCGCCCGAAACGCGCGTCT
>MPNF01000465.1 GCA_002238885.1 Alphaproteobacteria bacterium bin95
CCTCGGGATCGATCTCGAACCGCCAGTTCACGACATCGCTGTTGAGGGTTTTCGTGTAACCCGCGGGGATATGGATAAACGGGTTGCGGTCGAGCCCGCCGGCCTCCAGCACCAGCACACGGTCGCCGGCCCGCTCGGAGAGCCGCGCAGCCAGCACGGAACCTGCCGAACCGGTGCCGACGACGATCCAGTCGAAGCTGCCGGCGTCCTGAGCGATGTCGTTCACAGGTCCACGGATTCCTTCACGCGGCGCATGGCCTCGATATGGGCGTCCGCCCCCCGGAGCCCCGCGTCCATCGTGTTCACTGTCAGGTGCGAAGCATCGACGCTCCGCCAGAAGTCGATATCCGCCTGCCACGACTCCGGTCCGGCAACCTCGCCTCCCTTGGCGTAGCGCAGCCAGGATTCGATGCCGATCTCGGCCGGGTCGCGCCCGGCGGCGCGGGCATAGCCGCGCAAGCGCTCGACACGCGCCGCCGTCTTGTCCGACGGCGTGACGAGCGGGAACCAGCCGTCGCCGATCCGGCCGATACGCTCGATCGTCGCCTCGACATGGCCGCCGATCCAGATCGGGATCGGGCGCTGCACGGGCAGGGGATTGATGCCGGCGTCCCGAAACTGGTGCCAGCGGCCCTCGAAGGTCACGAGGTCCTCGGTCCAGAGCCGCCGGAGCAGGGCGATCTGCTCTTCCGAACGCCGGCCGCGATTGGTGAAATCCTCGTTCAGCGCCTGGTACTCGACCTGGTTCCAGCCGACTCCGATCCCGAGCCGGAGCCGACCGCCGGAGAGGATATCGACTTCCGCGGCCTGCTTGGCGACCAGCGCGGTCTGCCTTTGCGGCAGGATCAGTATGCCGGTAACGAACTCGATCCGCTCCGTCAGCGCGGCAAGCCAGCCGAACAGCACCATCGGCTCGTGGAACATCGAGTCGTGCGTATAGGGGCCGGTCAACTCGTGGGCCGTCGGGTCTGCGCCCAGCACATGGTCGAAGGCGAGCAGATGGGCAAAGCCCAGCTCCTCGGCCGCCTGGGCGAAATCGCGGCAGGCAGCCGGGTCGGCCCCGATCTCCGTCTGCGGAAACACAACGCCGAGTTTCATGTCCGGTTCTCCTTCTTTCCCGCTTAGTAACCGGGCGGGGGCTGGAAGCCGCCGAAATGGCGTTCGATGAGGCGCGCGGTGTGGATGCAGGCCCTGTCGCCGAGATAGGGGCCGACGATCTGGACGCCGCCGGGCAGGCCGTCGCGTGCAATGCCCGCGGGGGCCACGGCGCCCGGCAGGTAGCACACACCGTTGAAGCCCGCCCAGAAGAGTTGGTCGGTCGTCGGCACCTCGCGATTGTTGACCCGGACCGTGCGCTGGTAGCGCTCGCCTTCATGGTCGTGCGGGAAGGCGGTCGAGGCCGCGACGGGACAGAGCAGCACGTCCCAGTCCCGGAAGAAACGGTGCCAGGCCCAGCGGAAATGCTCCCGCTTCTCTCGCAGGGCGAGCCATTCGCGGTGCCTCATGGTGTTGCCGCGCGCCATTCGGGCGTAGTAGCTCGGGTCGTCCGTGCCGAGCCGCTCCACGGCGTCCTCATGCTCGCGTAGCACGGCTTCCGACTGGCGCCCGCTGGTCGCGGCGCGCAGCAGCAGGGTGTAGTTCTCGTGCAGTTCGTTCATGTCGATCTCGGGCCGGGCCGTGTCGCTCACAATGGCGCCGGTCGCGCCGATGCGGTCCACCAGTTCCTGCAACAGGTCGCCATAAACGGTATCGACCTCGGAGGGTTCGGCCTCCAGCATCACCGCGACGCGCAGCCCCTCGAAGCCCGGCACGCGAGGGCCGGGCAGGTCCAGCCGGTAGCCCGCCGCCGCCATGTCGTCGGGTCCCGCCATCGCATCCAGCGCCGCTTCCAGGTCGTCCGCCGAGCGCGCCAGCGGCCCGACCACCGAGATGTCGGACTGTGCCAGCACGCCCGGCAAGGCCTGCCCGCGGGGCGGGCAGATGCCCCAGCTCGGCTTGTGGCCGAACACGCCGCAATAATGCGCCGGGTTGCGGATCGAAGCGCCGATGTCGCTGCCGGCCTCGATGCCGGTCATGCCGGCCGCCAGCGCCGCGCCCGAACCGCCGGAGGAGCCGCCCGGCGTGCGTCCCAGGTCCCAGGGATTGTTGGTGACGCCGTAAATGTCGTTATAGCTCTGCCAGTCGGCCAGCATGAGCGGCACATTGGTCTTGCCGAACAGGTTGACGCCCGCAGCCTTCATTCGCGCGACCGAAACGCTGTCCGTATCCGCGATATTGTCCCGGAACTCGGGGTCGCCCCAGGTAGTCGGCGAACCCGCCAGGTCGTAGCTTTCCTTGATCGTCATCGGCACGCCGTGAAGCGGCGGCAGGTCGCCGCCCTGCGCCGTCCGGCTGTCGGCGGCCCGCGCTGTTTCCCGCGCGCCCTCGCGGTCCTCCCAGATAATTGCGTTCAGGGCCGGGTTGTGTTCGTCAATGCGCGCGAAGTAGAGGTCGAGCAATTCCTCCGCCCCGATCTCGCGCTTGCGGATCATGGCAGCGAGTTCGGTTGCGGACTTGAAGGCGGTCTCGGTCATTCCGGCTCTCCCCGTTTTCTCCCGGCGCGCTATATTGCACGCAGAACAGCGGAGGCGTGGCAATGGATTTCACCCCGATTTCGGGCGCATGTGGCGCGGAGGTCTTTGGCATCGATCTGGAGCGAGAGCTGACGCCGGAGCGCGTGGAGGCGCTGCAGGCCGGTCTCGGCGAATACGGCGTGCTGGTGTTTCGCGGGCAGGAGCTGTCGCCGGAAGGCCACCTTGCCATGGGCGAGGCGTTCGGCGGCGTCAACATCAACCGCTTCTTCAAGGCGG
>MPNF01000466.1 GCA_002238885.1 Alphaproteobacteria bacterium bin95
CACCAAGGACCTGCCGTTCGAGCGCTGGTACCGGGAAATGCGCATCCGCCGCATCGGCGAAGGCCCGAACGAGGTCCAGCGCCACATCGTCGCCCGCGACCTGTTCGGCAGTTCGCTGCGGTAGGCGGCGAGCGCCATGACAGATTCCGGGAACCAGCCGGCGGGTCCGCTCGGCCGCTTCATCCGCGCCTTCTACGAAGCCCGGCGCGCGGCTGTCCGCGAAGGCGACCTCAGCCTGCTCGAGGGATTCGTCACGCCAGATGTGCGCTGGAGCGAGCCGGAGGTGGGCGAGCATATGGGCGTTCTACGCGGCCGGGATGCCGTCATCGACATGATCCGGCGAGCGCTCGACGCCACCGGGGGCAGTTTCGAGCTTGCGGTTGCAGGCACCGTCGAGAGCGCGACTCATGTGTCGGCGCTGATCGACTGGTCGGCGGTCTCCGGCGGCCGGCGGATCGAGGGACGTGAGTTGGCTGTTTACGAGGTTCGCGACGGCCTCATTACGGCGGCCTGGTTCCACCCGGAAAATATCGGCGACGACCGGGCGTTCTGGGGAGAAGGCCGGGGGCCGGCAGAGCGTCAGAGGGCGAAGTAGCGCGCCAGCGCGGGCGGCATGTCGTCCGTGTCGATCTGGAAGAACTCCAGCAGCACGCCGTCCGGGGCCTCGCACATGATGTAGCGCCACGATCCGAACTCGCGGATGCCGGAGCGGAACGGCACGCCGAGCGCCGTCAACCGGCGGTGGAGCGCGGGCAGGTCGTCGGTCTGGATGCCGACATGATGCACGGCCCCGCCCGGCGCCCCGCGCGGCGGCTGATCGTAGAGGTGCAGGCGTCCGCGCCCCACCTCCATGAACACGTTGCGCGCCCCGCCGAACTCGCCGTCGAATGCCACCACGCCCCCAAGCTTCTCCCGCCACCACGCAACCGTCGCGTCGATGTCGGCCGCGAAGAGATGCACATGGTGCAGATGCGCGGCGGGCGGTTGGCTCTCCCCCGAGGGGGTGGCGTTCTTTGCACCGGTCATCAACCGGGAAAATCGATACGCCAGATCGCTGCTGCGTCCTTGCCCATGGCGTCCTGACGGGACTCTATTGTCGCCGGTGTCCACTCTGCGTACTTGCTTGCAATGTCCCGGGTCGTCTGGAAGCGGCTGTTCGCGAACGCCGCCCGCTTCGCTTCGTAGCCGGCATTGCCTGCGTCCCGGTTCGGGCCCGCTTCCAGCAATGCCATGTTGCCGAGGCGGGCGGTCTGCGCGTCCAGGTCTTCCTCGCTGAACCCGGCCCAACCGTGATCCGGATTCAACGGCAGGACATGCTCCAGGGTGATCCGGCTGTCCTCGAAATCATGACTATTCCCAGAGGCCTGTCGCTCCAGTTCGAACAGGATATAGCGGACGATCCGCTTGTTTCGCGTCTGCGCAACACCGATGGATTTTTCCTTGAAGCTGAGCTTGAACCGTTCGTCGTCAGGATAGACCGGCCGCAAGCTGCCCATGATTCGCCGCATCGAGGAATGTTCGCCTCTCGAAATTCTTTGGGCTTCTGCGTGGTAAATCCGCTCCTGCTCGTTTGCCTGAAAACTACCAATGACGTTGTAGCGGAAGGAAATCGTCACCACCGAGCGCAGCAGCCGCTCGAAGTCGGCATCTTCCAGAACCCGCCGCGCGGCAAGCAGCAGGGGAAACGGCTGGCGGACGCTGAACATGCGAAGGGTCCGGGCATGACGCTTCCACTCGGCAGGCCAGTCGGAGCCGTCCGGTTGCGTTAGGGCCAGATAGGCGTCGATATCGGCCTCCAGATCCTGCAGGAGCGAAAATGCGCCACCCCGGTCGCAGATCTGGGTGCGGACGGTCTTGAACAGGTCGGACAGCCGAACGGTCGTTCTCCGGCCAATCCAGTGAACACGGAGGAAATCGGGGAAACTCTCCTCCCCGAGCCTCCTTACGATCCCGTTCCAGCGGTCTTCCAGAGTTTCGATCTCATGCTCATGCTCGCCCTGGCGATGTAGAAGCGAGAACAAATGGTTTTTCAGAAGGTCGGTCGCCGAGAGCCGCACGCCCCGCGCATTCAGCGTTTCGAACACCCGGTAAGCGTTCAGTTCGTCGGTGACGGTGATAACGGTAAAGAGTAGTTTGTCGCTCATCCCGTCGATCAGTCGCACGACCGCTAAACCGGGGTCCTCCTCTTCCTCCAGATAGTCCCGAAAACGCCGGTCGAACCACTCGAATGCCTTGCGCATATCATGTTCGGACCTTCTGAATCCGCGTCTCGGCAAGGGCGGCACCAACGGAACCAGATATGTCTGGAAATAGTCGTCATTGTTCCGGTTCAGCTTCAGCTTGGGTTGCGAAACCAGAGTTACCGGATCGAGATATCCGATATAGCCGTTCCGCAAACTCTCAAGCCGCTTGCGCGTGTTCTCGGCATCCTGTCCTTTGTCCAGCAAGACCTGCAATTGCTGCAAGGCGGCGAGCACGAGAATGCTGAGCGTCGTGAGGCGCTGCTGCCCGTCAATGATGTCGAACCGCTTGCCGTCCTCCGACCGCAGAACGAGATAGCCCATATAGTGCGCCGGTTCGCCTTCCGGGCGCACGACCTCCCGGATATCGTGCCAGAGGTCGTCCCACTCCTCTTCGCCCCAGCTATAGTCGCGCTGGAACGGCGGCACCCGGTAGAGCAAACCGTTGCCCATCAACTGGCGCCAGGTGCTGTTGCTGGTATTGAAATTCGTAGCCATTCGCGTGCCGACTTGTCGAAAAGGCCGCTTCGGTTCGCCGCGAGCGTCCGCGGCGCGGAACTCGAAACACAGTAGGCGGGCCGTCCTGTCGCGGCAAGCTTCGCCC
>MPNF01000467.1 GCA_002238885.1 Alphaproteobacteria bacterium bin95
AATAGACATAGACCCAGACGGCCCTCTCGTCCGCGCCGACCAAGCCCGAAAGCCCGGTCGGGTCGCCCCAGTCCCCGGCAACGAAATACCAGAAGAGCAGCGCGGCGAACGCCCACGCCACCGCCGAGATGCCGAACGCGCGCGGGCTGGGGAAGAAGCAGCCGAACATGGGGAAACCCTTTCGCCGGAATGGCCGGCCCCGGCAGGCGCGGGCGCGCCCCGGTCCGGCGGCTGGAACGATGCCCGGCGGCTATAGCAAATTCGGTGGATGGGCGGACCTGCCGGCCATATCGACGGCCAGTGAACGGAACCTGCGCCAACCGCCGCCGGAAGGCTCCTCTCCCGCTTGCGGGGGAGGCCGGGTGGGGGTGCTTCCGCGCCAGCGGAAGCGGCGGGCGGAGCCCGGCAAGGGCCCGTCAAACGCCCCCAACCTCTCCCACCCAGCGGGAGGGGAGCGCGATAGGCGTGACGCGGGCCGCCTTGTCCGCCGTGCTGATCGAACGCGCGGCCCTGTCGCCAGAGATGGCGCCGCGCATCGAAAAGGCGTTCGGCGTATCGATGGATGCGCTCATGCGGATGCAGAACAGCTACGATATCGCGCAGACCCGCATGAGGGCGCATGAGATCGAGGTCGCCCTCTTCGAGAGCTAGGGCAACTTATTCTACTCGGGGCTTCGGCAATTCAGCGTAAGTGCCGAGAACGAGTCCGGCATCGCGGACCTGCTTGACGAGAGATTTCCACAAGCCGCGCAACTCATCGCAACTGCATGAATTTCCGTTTGTGGTCGCGACACTGCCGGTGCCATTCTCGGCCGGTGTTGGGCCGGTGTTCTTTCCCTGAATGCGGGAATTGAACGAAACAACGCTTATCCGCCATCTCCATATATCTCCTGTGCTATCGTGCCCGCTTCGCGTTTTTGGTCGTCGGACAACAGCCCGAACGGTCTCTGGGCCGCGGGGCCGAAAAAGAACATGGCCCGTTCGCCGCCGACTTCAAACCTCCGTGCCTTGACCTCGTATGGACGTATTCGAAGAGCGCCGCCACCCGTTCGCTCGAAAACGCGGACCATCGTCCAGTCGGCGATTGGCGCAAACTCTATGCGTTCTAGATGACGCTTCGCCACGGACAGAAATACTAGCTGCGGCCGGAGTGCTTCCAGCAACATGCGCCAGAGACGGCCGCCGTCCTTCTCAAGGGCCGTCCGCTCTGCCCGCCCGAGGCCGGTCCAAGTCGGGTTTGTGGCAACGGGCGAGCAAATGTCGGTATGCAGCGCCGTAGAAACCGCTTTGCCCGCGTAGTAGCTCGACCCAGCGCCATTGAGCAGCGGCTCGAAGGTTCCGAACCAACTGGCGTAAGGATCGGTGCGGAAATAAGCCGACATCGCGTTGAGGTAACGATCCGGCTCCCGGTCGCCGTCATTGCCATCCAGAGGGAAACGCCGGAAAGGGTCATCGGCCGGGAATTCCTTCAAGGAGGGATTTAGGCCGACCGTCACCACGCGCAGCGGAGAATTCCGGTACGCGTCGAGGTCGCCGAAAAACAGGATCGGTGCCGCCGGCGCAACGCGCGAAGGCAGGGCGGCTGCCCTATCGAAGGTTTGCCATGCCAATTTCACCAACCGGGAAATTGACTGTTTTCCCTCGGTTTCGGGGGATGCTCCATTGGTGGAGAGACCGGGCATCGTTCAGGGGGCTCCTCGCGCTCCCGGGCCTGACGGAGGTCGCAGCCCATCTGTATGCGCGACCGGGTCTCCAGGCTCGAACCGAACGCCTTCGACAGCCGGGTTGCCATGTCCGCCGAAATGTCGGTGCGCCCGTTGACGAGCCCGGAGAGCGGCTGGCGCGTGACGCGGAGACCTCTGGCAGCCCCCGGTCACGCTCAGGCCGAACGGTTCGAGGCATTGCCGCCGGATGATCCGCCGGGGTGCGGCGGACTTTGCATGGACATCGGCGTGCTCCATAGCTGGCCGCCCCAGACGGGCAGCCCGGATACCGAGCGTTGCACGGCCTCTCGCAATATACGGCGGCGGCAATCCACTTGCACCGGTGCCCGCAACATGTAGCTTCATTGTTGGATCCGCTGCGGAGCCCACCCGTGACCGTCACCACCGTCACCAGCCGCGAACTCAACCGGGATGTCGCCCGTGTGAAGAGGGCTGCGAAGGCCGGGCCCGTGTTCATTACCGACCGGGGCCGGCCCGCATATGTGTTGCTGGGCATCGAGGACTACCGGCGGCTGACCGGTGGGCGCGGCAGCCTGCTGGATGCGCTGTCTATGCCGGGGCTGGCCGATATCGACTTCAAGCCGGCGCGCGCGCATAGAGAGCCGCCCGCCAAGGCCGTCGTGCACGGAATGATGGTGGTCACGGGAAACATCGCCGGTTTCGAGGCGACCGGCGTCCGGCTCGTAAATCCCTGGGCCGACATTTGATCGAAGTTCCGGTCCGATCCACGACAACCCCTTGATCTACAAGAGGCATATGTAAGTCCGCAGATTGCCGCCTGCCAGTGCGTCCTGTTCTTGATGCGACTGGCCCCAACGATTCTGCCTCGTAACCTCTCCGGATCGCACGTCCTTGCGGCGTTCTTATCCTTCCACTGGCGGCAGAGCACGAGACACCCGATCGGCAGCGGTCAACATTACCGGCCCATCTGCTTGCCACGCGCCGACATGTCGATATATCCTCTCTGCATCGACATGTCGGAGTGAAGTGTCGATGAGATCGACATGTCCGGAAGACGTGTCGACGAGAGCAGGACACATCGACATGGCGTTCGATCCCAATCGCCCCTTCAACGACCTTCCGGACCTGCCGCCGGCTTCGGAAACCGAGACCAAA
>MPNF01000468.1 GCA_002238885.1 Alphaproteobacteria bacterium bin95
CCCGGCGGAAGATGCCGCGCTGCTGGAGGATGGGAACCACACGGTCCACGAAATCCTCATAGCCGCCGGGCACGACCGCCGGGGTGACGTTGAAGCCGTGGCAGCCGGTCTCCCGCCAGATCGCCTCCAGCTCGTCCGCGAC
Source organism: Alphaproteobacteria bacterium bin95 (assembly GCA_002238885.1). Taxonomy (GTDB): domain Bacteria; phylum Pseudomonadota; class Alphaproteobacteria; order Bin95; family Bin95; genus Bin95. The sequence goes on from MPNF01000468.1 coordinate 143, forward strand.
TTCCTCCGGCGTCCCCAGGAGCTGCGGAATGAGTCCTGCCAGGCCGGAAAGTCGGACGGCCTCGCGAAGGGAAATCCGCTCGTCTCCGAACATGCTCGACATCGCCTTGACGAGCCCTCGCGACGCCTGCGTGTGGATGTCCCGGAGCGGCCTGTCGATATCCACGGTCGCGAGATCGACGCCGAAGGTGCCGGATATGCGCGTCAGCGCCGCGTCGATGGGAATGCGCGCCAGCATCCCGTCCCTGCGCCGGACGGCTTCCTCACGGCTGTCGGCCACGAACGGCTGGACCGCGAAGGTGACTTTCGGCTCGCGGGGGCTGCCGAGTTCGCGGGCTGTCGTGAGGATCTGCGTCATGAAGGCTTTCATGCGCTTCAGGTCCGGCTGGATGGAAAAGATGACATCGGCATGAGTGACTGCGAATTGTTGTCCCCGCCCCGAGGATCCGGCCTGGAAGAGCACCGGCCGCGTCTGCGGGGAAGGCAGGACCGAAGGCGTAGCGCGGCAACGGAAATACCGCCCGTCATGCGCGATCTTCCGAATCCTGGAAGGGTCCGCCAGCACGCCGGCCGACCTGTCCGCCAAAACGGCGTCCGGCGGAATGCCCTGCCAGAGCTTGTAGCAGACCTCCATATACTCGTCGGCCCGGTCGTAGCGCTCGTCATGGTCCATCACGTCGAGCCCGAGCGCCCGGTGCTCGGACCTCGCATTGCCGGTGACGATGTTCCACCCGACCCGGCCGCCGGTCAGGTAGTCGAGGCTGGAGAGGGACCTCACGGTCAGGAACGGGTGCTGGCTCGCGACGGAGACGGTGGCCGCAATGCCGAGATGCCGGGTCGCCGCCCCCATGACACCGATCAGCGCAACCGGATCGTGCGCCGGCCAGCTTACGCCGTGCCGGACGGCGACATCGGTCGTGTCCTTGTAGAAATCGTAAACGGCGGGCACATCGGCGAAGAACAGGCCGTCGAACCGGCCGCGCTCCATCGTCCGGGCGAGGTCCTGCCAGTGCTCCATCGATCCGAAGCCGTCGATCTGCCGGTCTTCGGGGTCCGCCCAGCTGAGCGTCATGTGGTTGATGGGCGTGTACATCATGAAGCCCAGCAGATGCATTCTGTCTGCCGCCATCGACCGAACCTTCCAGGGCTTACCCGCCGGGCCTTCCGTAACCGCCGGCGCCGCTTGTGCGGATGCTCACCACGTCGCCGCGCTTCAGCGTGCGGATTTCCTTGGAGCCGAGCCGCTCCCCGTTGCCGTCGGGATTGAGCACCGTCTCCCCGAGCGCGCCGGGCTCGCCGCCGAATACGCCATAGGGCTGGCTCTCGTGCCGGTCGCCGAGCAGCGTCAGCACGCCTTCGCCGGCCAGAAGCTCGATATCCTTGCGCAAGCCGCTGCCGCCCTTGTGCCGGCCCGCGCCGCCCGTGCCGTCGAGCAGTTCCACCCGGTGTATCAGCACCGGCAGATTGGTCTCATGCACTTCCACCGGGATGTTCGAGCAGTTCATAACCGGACTCAGGCCCTCGGGCCCGTCGCTGTCCGCCCTGCCGCCATAGCCCGCCAGGATCAGGTCATAGAAGACGTAGGGCTTGCCAGTGCGGTCATCGATCCCGCCGATATTGGGGTTGGACCAGTGGCTGAAGGCGCCCATCGCACGCTCCGGCATGGCCTGCGCCATGGCGCCGTTGATCGTGTCGAAAATACGGACCTGCAGCGCGGCCCGGCCTCCAGACGGGGCGGGGAACTTCGGATTGAAGAAACTGCCTTCCCGCGCCGCCAGCCTTATCGGTCGCATCGCGCCCGCATTCTGCGGGCTGAACGGGTCGCAGAACACCTTGACCGCGAAATATGTGTAGGCGCGTGTGTAGTTGATGTAGCTGTTGATGGCGGCCGGCACCTGGTCCGAGGAGCGGGAGAAATCGACCGTCACCTCCGCGCCCTCGGGCCCCTCGGCGAAGGTGATATCCACACCGAAATGGATCGGCGCCGTGCCGGGGCCGTAATCGTCCATCCGGTCGTCGAAGCTGTAGGTGCCCGGCGGCACGCTTGCCAGCGCGGCGCGCATGCGGGCTTCGCTGCGGTCGAGAATGTCGTCGAAGGACTGCTCGACAACTGGCCGGCCGTGGTCTCTGAAGAGCTGCCGGAAGCGCTCAGCGGCGGTCAGGTTGGCGGTGTGCTGCGCCATCACGTCGCCGCGGACCTTCTCCGGCACGCGGGTGTTGGCAAGCACCATCGAGAGAATGTCGCGGTCGATCTCCCCCTCGCGGCAGAAGCGCACCGGCAGGATGCGGAAGCCCTCCTGGAACGATTCCGTCACGCCGTGGACCTTCTGCGAGCCCGGCGCGGCGCCGCCGACATCCATCTGATGGGCCGACGCGGCGACATAGCCGAGCAGGTCGTTTCCCTCGAAGACCGGCATGACCTGGAAGAAATCCGGGAAATGGCCGGAGCCCATCCAGCTGTCGTTCATCAGGATGCTGTCGCCGGGCTTCAGCGTCTCGGGCGGATAGGCCTCGGTCACATGCCGGATGACGAAGGGCATGGAGCCCAGATGGCCCGGTGAGAAATTGCCCTGCGCGATCATCCGGCCTTTCGCGTCGAACACGGCGGTGGAGAAGTCGTCGCCTTCGCGCACCGCCTCGCTGAAGGCCGTGTGCCGCATGGTGGTGCCGAGTTCCTCGGCGAT
>MPNF01000469.1 GCA_002238885.1 Alphaproteobacteria bacterium bin95
GCGCAGCTGCAATTGTCGAACCAGTCTCCGACGATGTGCCAACTCGGCGTATCCGGCATGAGAGCCTCCCCGGTCGCTGCAATCTCGTCGCCGATGGTATGGGATAGCGGGCGACAGGCGCAACGGGCATCGCGGCCGGCGGCAGGGCGGGGTAGCTGCCGGACATGGCGAGCAAGGAAGGGAGGACCCCACGCGCCTGCAAACGAGCCTTTCGCTGGCGGAGGCCAATGCCATCGTGACCGAGGTCCTGCGGCTCTGGCGGGAGGCAGGCCTGCTGCCGCTCTCGGTCGCCGCGCTCGATGCAGGCGGCAAGCTCATCGCCATGCAATCGGAGGACGGCTCGGGCCTGCTGCGCTTCGATATCGCCTTCGGCAAGGCGTGGGGCGCACTTGGCATGGGCAACTCCAGCCGCCTCATCCGCGACCGTCTCGCGGCGCGTCCGACCTTCCAGGCCGCGCTCGCGGCGGCGTCGGACGGACGCTTCGTCCCGGTGCCGGACGGCGTCCCGGTCCAGACGGGCGAGGGGGTCACCATCGGGGCCATCGGCGTCAGCGGCGACACCTCGGAGAAAGACGAATATTGCGCCGTCGAGGCGATCGGCAGCGCCAGCCTCGCCCCGGAGCCCGCCGAGCCCGACTGGCGCGACTCGTCGCTTTCGGATCGATAGCAGGCAGCCGACGCCTTCTTCGGAAGGCTGCATTACCCAGCGACATAAATTTACCCTGCGATTGCATATGGTTGCCGATATTCTTCCGGCCAGTCGGCAGGTAGAACCAGCGGTAGACGGAGCTGGAGCGGTCTGGCCGAATATCCCCGGTCGCCGGCGAGGCCCGCAGTCGGGAAGAAGCAGCATGGTCGGTCTGGCGGGAATCGGACGGGCGAAATACACCACAGGAACGCGGCTCGGGACCAGCGCCGGTCTGGGATGGAAGGGGTTGCTGGCGGAACGCTGGACCCATTCCGAAGGCGATCTGGGCGAGGTGGAGCCGCGCGACATGGAGGTGATCGTCCAGCTTCGCGGCCGCCTGCATGTGCGGCGGCGGGGTGACGGCCGGCTGGAACATCGCGATTCGGGTCCGGGCTCGGTCTGGCTGTGCCCCGCCGGCGTCCGCGAGGACATGATCCATCTCTATGGCAAGGTTCGGGAGAGTGTCCATCTCTACCTGCCCGCTATGCCGTTGTCGGCAACGGCGCTCAGTGAAATTGACGCCGATCTCCGCAATGTCGCCGTGCAGTACAAGGGAGGTTTTCGCGACCCCCTCGTCGAACGGGTTGCAAGGGCCGTCCGCGCCGAGATGCTCGATCCGGCCCCTGGGGGGAAACTGCTGGTCGAAACGCTGGCCGCTGCTCTTGGCGTCCACATCCTGCGCCAGCACGCCAATTTGGAACATTCGCCGCTGCCAAGCGTGCGCGGCGCGCTCGATTGCCGCCGACTTCAGCGGGTTGTGGACTTTATCGAGGCTCGTCTGGGCGAAGACCTGACCATCGAGGCGCTTGCGAACGAGGCCTGCCTCAGCCCGTTTCATTTCGCCCGCGCCTTCAAGGCCGCCACCGGGACGGCGCCGCACCGGTACCTGCTCGACCGCCGCATTGGACAGGCTCGCGTGATGATCTCCGAAGACCGGCTGCCGCTATCCGAAATCGCGAATGCGTGCGGGTTTTCGTCCCAGGCGCATTTCACGCGATGGTTCAGACGAATCGTCGGCGTCACGCCCGGCGTATATCGCGCGCGCGTCGGGTAGCCCGCGCCCGAACGGCAAGAACATGCAAGACGACAGCAAGTCCGGGGAATACCGGGCGCCAGCGCCCGCCGAGAATGCGGAACCTGCTCCGCAGCGGCCGAGGTTCGGATAACCGTCGTTCGATTGAGGAACCGGTCGAGGAGCGCAGACACGAAGGGGACAGAGCTAAAATGCTTGTCGACATCGCTTCCAGGACGACCGAAACCCTGACTGCAACGGTCCGCAACGATGTGTCCGAACTCGGCCCGCTGGCGAAGGCCCTCGGCGAATTCGGCTCGCGAAACAATGTTCCGGCCGATGCGATCTACAAGGTCAATCTGGCCCTCGAGGAGCTCCTGGTCAATGTCATCCGCCACGGATACGGGGAGGATGCCGATGACCGCGAAATCAGGGTCGGCGTCGCCCTGGCCGACGGCGCCATTACCGTGCAGATGGAAGACGACGCCGTCGCCTTCGACCCGCGGGCCGCGCCGCAACCGGATATCGGCGCGGCAATCGAAAAGCACCCCTGCCAGGGCCTCGGCCTGCACATGGTCGGGGCTGTCATGGACAGCATCGCCTATGAGCGCCGTGACGGGCGCAATTGCCTCACGCTCTCCAAGGCCTTCTGACGCGGAACCGGACGTACGGCCTGCCGGGAGCACCGCTCAGCCCTTGATGACATGCTCCTTGGTCACGACGAAGGCGAGACGGGCCTCGTCGATGAAAGCCGCCTCGTCGGCGCGAGTGGTCGCATAGGCCTCTGACGCTGCCGACGCCCGCATGGCGTCCGTGTCGTCGAACCATGTGATGGCGAGCCCGTCCAGCGGCGGCTGCCTCCCGTCCCGGTAGGCGCCGGGGCGGACATGGTTCTGCACATAGCGGCGTATCTGCGCGATCCCGGCGGCGATGGGGCCGTGGGTGCCGCGCCAGTAGTCCTGGAAGGCTCCGACCTCCATGCCGGGCCTGCGCAGGATGAGTTCGATATTCTTCACCCCGTCCGCGGGCCGCTCGCCGTCCACGATGACATGCTCCTCGACCAGCAGGGTCGCCATGCTGTCCCGGTCGATAAAGCGAGCCTCGTCCTCGCAGA
>MPNF01000470.1 GCA_002238885.1 Alphaproteobacteria bacterium bin95
TCCAGGCTGGCCGTCGATGCGCGATTCGAGGGGCCGTTGAACCGTGTCCTGGAAGTGCTCGACCGCGAGCCGCTCGGCTATGCCCGCTATCTGCAGATGGACCCGGCGGCAGCTCGGGGCGATGCCGGGTTCCGCCTCCGCGTAGGCTTGCCGCTCCTCGAAGCACTGGTATTCGACGATGTCGAGGTCGAAGCGGAAGGAGAGGCAGGAGACGTTCATATGCCTATCACGGCGCTCAGGACGAACCTTGAAGGCGCGCGGATCGACGTGAAGGTGGACAAGCGGCATTTCGCCGTTTCCGGAGGCGGCTCGCTCGGCGGGCAGCCGGCGACATTCGATTTCGAGCGGCGATTTCTGGAAAGTGAGCCGGTGGAGTCCCGTTACAGGCTGCGCACCACCGTCGACGATAGCGGGCGAGCCCGTCTGGGTTTCGATCTTTCGCCGTACGTCAACGGGCCTATCGAAATCGACGTTGCCGCGACCGAATTTCGCGCCGGGACGGCCGACTACACTGTCAAGGCCGGCCTGGGGAAGAGCGAAGTCCAGCTGGATCCGTTGGGCTGGGCGAAGCCGGGAGGTGAGCCCGCCTGGCTGGAAGCGAGCCTTCGAGGCGGGCCCGAGGGGCAGCTCGAAGCGTCTTCGGTCGTTGCCGCCGGGCCGGGTCTCGAACTTGTCGGCAGGGGGCGCTACGACATTGCTGACAACAGGCTGATCGAAGGCTCGCTCGACCGGCTGCGGCTCGGGGAACGAACCGACATTGCGGTCGATGTCCTGCCAACATCCGACGGAGCGGTCTCCATCCGAGTATCGGGGCCGAGCGTCGATCTCTCGGGCTACCTTGGAGGGAAAGACGGCGAAAGGTCCCCGCGAGAGGGGGGCGACCGACTTGGCATTCTTCTGGATACCGACCGTGCCTGGCTCGGAGGCGATGCGCCGCTGCATGGATTCAGCGCGCAATTCCGCCTGGAAGGCGAACGGTTACTGGAGGGAACAGCGGAAGCGCTCACAGAGGGCGGTCGGGCTGTATCGGTTTCCCTCCGGCCCGACGCGGACAAGGCCAGACTAACGATCGAAGCCGAGGATACCGGCGCGCTGCTTTCCGCGCTTGGCTGGTACCGCAACATGCGGGGCGGCCTTTTGCGCTTCAACGCTGCAGGTCCTGCGGGGGCGTTGGACGACTACGAGGGTTCGCTGCTCGTCAAGGATTTCCGGATAAGAAACGCCCCTGTCCTGGCCCGGCTCCTTGCCGCAGCCTCGATCACCGGTATCGGCGACGCCTTGTCCAGCGATGCGGGTCTTCGCTTCGAGCGTCTGGAGACACCCGTGAGGATAGGGAACCGCCACATCGGACTCGGTCCGGGCCGCGCCTTCGGAACTTCCATCGGCGTGACATTTCGCGGGGAATTCGACCGGGATCGAGAGACAGTGGCGCTCGACGGGGTGTTGGTCCCGGCCTACTTCGTCAGTCGTGTCCTGGAGAAAATTCCGTTGATCGGGGGTCTGCTGACAAGAGGCGGCGAAGGTTTATTTGCTGCGACTTACGAACTGGACGGGCCTGTGGACGACCCCCGGACCAAGGTGAACCCGCTTACAGTCCTGGCTCCCGGATTCCTCCGAGGCCTGTTCGGTCCCCTGCTGGGCGCGGAAGGGCGCGACTGGAACCCCGACGAACCGCCGGACGGCAAGTCCACCCGGTAGCCGGCACGCCGGCGCCCGGTATTGGCATCACGTCCCGACCCTGAGCGTCTGGGTGAGGCTCTTCAGGCAGGCGATCACGCTCGGGGCGACGATCTTTCCCGTTCGGGGATTCTCCTCCGAGGGCACGCCCGCGATCTCCAGCGTAAAGCGTACCGCTTCGGCCTCGACCTCGATTCTGTGCCGATTGCGGTCCACGTCCGGGTCCGCCCAGATTTCAAGCTCCGTGCGGTCGGGCCCGATGCCGGCGAGCGAGAGCGCAGCGGCGACATTGACATTGGCGGGAAAGCCCCGCGCGCCCTCCCTTGCGCTGCCCTTGAAGACGCATTTCGCCTCCGTCAGCCCGTCCACCTCGATCCCGTTCTCGACCAGATGAGGCGCGCCGGCGAGCCCGCCGGGCGGTTTCCGCGTCACCATGGTTACACGGTGGATGGTGCCCTCCGCCGCCGCCTTGACGGCGTCCAGGCCCAGCAGGGCGCCCGTTGGCACCACGATCCTGGCGCCGGTCTGCTTCGCCCGGTCGACGAGATGCATGCGCGGCAGCAGCGCCCCGACGCTGGTCGGCATGAAGATCCGCGCCCGTTCGATGGCGGGCAGCGCAACATCTTCGAAAACGGCTGCCGGCGCGCATTCCAGCACCAGGTCGGAGCAGGCTGCCAATTCGCCCAGTGGCACAACCGGCACCGGCGTTCGAAACCCTGCCTGCCGCGCTTCTGCGCGGGCTGCGTCCCGCGCCGATACGGCGGCGAGCGCCAGTCCCTCGATTCCCCCGTCGATGGCGGCGGCCACTTCCCGGCCGATCGTGCCGAAGCCGCCTATGCCTACCCGAAGTGCCATGTTCGTCCCGCTTTTGCCGGTGCTTGCCGATGAGGAAAGTCTAGCGCATCGTCCCACCAGGCTGAACGAAGAGGCACGCGATGACCGCGACCGTCAACCCGACAGATCTGCGAATTCCGGACCCGGGCATCCGCGCGCTCTTCCATATCGAGGCGCGGTGGCAGGCCTGGCTCGATGTGGAGGCGGCGCTGGCTCTCGCGGAAGCCGATCTCGGCATGATCCCGCAAGCGGCGGCGGAAGAGATTGCGGCCAAGGCGAAGC
>MPNF01000471.1 GCA_002238885.1 Alphaproteobacteria bacterium bin95
GTCCTCCGGTGCGGTGCGAGTGCTGGAGGTGGCGCGGGGTCTGGGAGACGGGTCCGGGCTGGTGTTCCCGTCCGCTGCTGGCAAGGCTATTGGTGAGGGGACGCTCCGGGCGCTTCTTCGCCGCGCCGGGGTCGAAAGCAGCCCGCACGGTTTCCGGGCCACTCTCCGGGACTGGATGATTGAATGCACCGATGCGCCGATTGAGGTGAGGCGGGCGGTTCTGGCGCATGAGAAGGCGGACAAGGTGCAAGCAGCCTATGAGCGTTCGGACTTGCTAGAGCGCCGCCGTCCCTACATGCAGGCATGGGCAGAATATTTGACCAAGTAAATGAACAAACTACCAACACTATTCAGGGGGTCCTCGTGGCCCCCTAATTTTTTCGTTTGCCTTTCGGAACGCATCGTATATCGTAGGTCTATTAGTCGTTGAACACCATGGCTTGCCCGTGTTTAGAGGGGCCAGCGACTCCCGAAGAACCGAAGGGAGTCCAACCGTGGCTGAAACGTCCCCCTAATGCGTCACTCCGATGTTGTTGCCTACTGCAACTTCTCCAAGACGCAACTCCACCGCCTCTTGAAAGATGGCAAGTTTCCGCAGCCGCATGACCGCCGCCATAGGTTCACGGTCTGGCTCCGGTCGGATGTTGAGCAGTGGATGCAGAACTACATCGCCAACCCGAAATCCCTGCCTGTCTTCCGGCGCACAGACTTTGCGGACCAAGCGAAGGCTCTAAACCCCGCGTAGAACACGCAGAAACGCGTGAGAACACACACTACCCCACTCCCCCGGTATATCTGCCCATGCCGGGACCCGGACCCACTCTCTAGGGCAGGAAAGCGGAGGCTCGCAATGAGCGGAATCACTCTCGAAAGCGCCACCCCGATTGACGACCGTCCCCCGGAAGCAGTCCACGCGGCAGCGCGGCTGGAAATGTATGTCTATGCCCTCCGGGAAATGGGCTATGACTGGATCGACTGGATCAAGCAGCACAACGCGCAAATGATGTTTCGGAAGCCGAAACCCGGCCAAGAGCGCGCGTTTGAGGTCTATGACGAAATGGTCCGGAAGCTCATGCGGAAAGCGATGGACCCGAACGCCGCGTAACTCGACAGGGGACGGTGTAATGCCGTCCCCCTTCTTCCAAATGTGAACTGAGGAATAGGCCATGACAGACCGAGATGAACTGACGAAGAAATCCATCGACGAAGCAGCGGAGTTTCTTGCAGGGTTTCTCAAAGAGACCACACAACCCGCCTTCATTTCCCTCGATCAAGTTGAGTGGTCCGTTGACCAACGGATGAGGGACATTTCCCGCGACTCCGGAAATCTGCAAAGACTTGGAAAGAAGGCGACCATCCGGACTGAGTTGAGGGAAGCCTTCGCAGCTCACAACATTCCCTTCCGCGCGGTCGGCAATCTGCGGGGTTTCGTCAACCCGGCAATGGCGGAAGCGTTTGAACTGCCGGGTGCGAAGAAGAAGGACCTTCGGGGATTGCGGCATGACCTTCTGGCAGATGGAAAGGTCCAGGACATCCCTTTCGTCCCCGAACCGGAAGAGCCAAGCTAACCCGGGCCATACCATCCGACCGAGACCGCGAACTCCAAGCACAGAAGCAGGTGGCGGCGAAGGAACTGCGGCGGTTGGTATTGGCCCTCTGCAAGAGGGTCCGCGAAGCGGAAGCGCCGCTGGGGGTTGATTCCCTGACACTGCGTTATTGGCTAGGTGCGAAGCTCCGCAAGCAGGGGTTATGGACCGGAGAACAGCGCAAGCGGGAACCGTCCAGGATGCAGCGTTTCTATTCCGGATACACAGACCCGAATACACCGCGCCTGTCATACTCCAAGCCTCCCGCGTTGCCAGTGTCCAGCACCGAGATTTATCGAACATTAGAGAGCAAGCCGCCGTATGGTGGGGGTCTGTCCTGCATCATCGGGGAAAGGCTCCAGCGCAGCTACCAGTATTGGGATGAGGAAGGCGAGGAATGGCATGAGGTGAGGGCGCATATGCGGAAGGTCCGGGCGCAACCCATAGTGGGCGCTTACGGGTTCCGGGGGTATGTGTTCTGCAACGCGGAGCTACACGCCATAATGAGCCGATACGGCCGGGTCCGGCGCGTTCCCGCAACCTACCTTATCCATTTGCCGGGGACCGTTGTCCCGCTCAAGGGCCAGCCCGTAGCGACTGCCGACTGGTAAGGCGCGGGAGGGGCCGGAGACCACGATTTGCGGATAGGCGCAAGCTAGTGTAATCGTTGAATACTAGAGAAGACTTAGTATGTGTAAGCTGTTGATATTGCTAGGAAGCACAGAAAAGGGTCCTAAAAATAACCCTCTATCCCCTTCCCTAAAATAAGTAGAGAGAAGACTAAAAGTAGGTAGAGGGTAGAAGGGTTATTTTTAGGACCCTTTTCTGATATTTCCCTTATTTACAACGACTTATGCACACCAAACTTGGTCGGCTTACTAACAATATCAATAGCTTACGCAGCTTCCTCTTGCCTTGCTCCCGATATGAGAAGGCCGCCCGCATCATCCTGTCTGGGAAGAGGATGATTAGAACGGGCGGCCACGTCTCAGGAATAAGCGCTCTGGCACGAACCAAAGCGCGACGATATTAGCACGGCTCGTTCAGCAATCAAATAGTGTAGGGACCCTACTGCCCATAAAGACACTCCGTTTGGAAACCGCAGCCTGTCCTGCCATTTTTATGAACGCGAAACTTGCGCTATCCTCGCGCGCGAAGGAGATTGTTATGAGACCGAGAAAAC
>MPNF01000472.1 GCA_002238885.1 Alphaproteobacteria bacterium bin95
TCGGTCATTCGGGCGACATCCCCGGCGGCGGCTACCGCCTCCCCGGTGGTGACGCCGCAATCGACCTGCATGGCATTGAGGAAGCTGACGATATCCTCCGTCGGCAGGTTGCCGACCGAGCCGTAATCGCCGGGAAAGGCGATGCCGCCGCCGATACCGCAGATCGACCCCTCGACCATCCTCACGCCGGCATCGAGCGCCGCCATCACATTCGCCTGCGCCCAGCCGCGTTTCTCGTGGACGTGGAAACCGAACTCGCAATCCGGGAAACGGTCCAGCGCCATGCGGAACAGCGTGTTCACCTGGCGCGGCTCCTCCATGCCCGTGCTGCCGGCGAGATAGAAGCGGCGCACGCCCATGTTTCGCAAGCGCGCAACGCAGTCGAGCGTGCGTTCCGGCGCTATGACGCCCTCGTAAGGGCAATAGAGCGACATGCCGAGCGCCATGATGAAGGCCCGGCCAGCTTCGTCGGCGACGCGGAAACAGTCTCCGCCCGCCTGGATCGCCTCATCGACCGTCATGTTCTGGTTCTTCGCCATGTAGGTTCCGCTGACCGTCATCAGGCCGAGTATCTCGTCGATATCGGTCTCGACGCCGCGGAGCGCGCCGCGCTTGTTGGGCACCAGCGCGCGATAGACGGTGCCCTCGCGGCGCTTCACCCGAGAGACGACTTCCTCGGCGTCCGTCAGCATCGGCACATAGCGCGGGCTGGCGAAGCTGGTGATTTCGATGACGGGAAAGCCGGCGTCGGTCAGCCGGTCGATCATCGCAACCTTCACGTCGGTGTCGATCCAGCGGCCGAGCGACTGCAGCCCGTCGCGCGGGCCCACTTCGACCACCGTCACCCGTTCGGGCAGTGCCAGCATGTTCTCCCTCCCCTCGCGCCGGTCCGGGGCGTGCGCTCAGTCGAGCGGCAGGCCGGCTGCGCGCAATTCCGCTTCGTCGAAACCCAGCCGCTCCACCAGAACGGCGCGGTTGGCGGAGCCCAGCTTCGGCCCGGCATGGCGAATCCCGCCGGGCGTGCGCGAGAACTTGCCGACCACGTTCTGCATCCGGATCGGGCCGCCGAGCTCCCCGTCCTCGACCGCCACGATGTTCTCGCGCGCCTGGAAATGCGGGTCCGCGAAAATCTCCGCGATGCTGTTGCAGGGCGCGGCGGCCGCGTCGAACCGGTCGAAGAGGGCGAGCAGGGCGTCACGGTCGAACCGCAGGATGGCCGCCTGTAGGGCCTCGTCGAGTTCCAGCGCGTTCTGGATGCGGAGCCGGTTGTCGAGGAACCGCTCGTCGTGGACCAGCTCCGGCACTTCCAGCGCCTCGCACATGCGCTCGAAGGTGGATTGCGCGCTGCCGGAGATCGACACCCACTTGTCGTCCTTCGTCCGGTAGGTGTTGCGCGGCGCGGTAAAGGGCAGCCGGCTGCCGTTGCGCTCCTGGACGATGCCGAGCTGGTCGAAATCCACCACCTGCGGACCGAGAAGGGTGAACAGCGGCTCGTAGATGGCGAAATCCACGACCTGCCCCCTGCCCGACCGGCGCTTCTCCTGCAGCGCCACCATGGCGAGGAAGGCGCCCATCAGGCCCGAGCTCTCGTCCGCCAGGCCGAAACCGGGCAGCAGCGGCGGCCGGTCGGCATATCCGGTGATGTAGGCATACCCGGAATAGCCTTCGGCGAGCGTGCCGAAGCCCGGCCGGTGGCTGTTGGGGCCGGTCTGCCCGAAGCCCGTCAGGCGCACCATGATGAGGCCGGGGTTGATCTCGCTCAGCACGTCGTAGCCGAGCCCCCAGCGCTCCAGCGTGCCCTTGCGGTAGTTCTCGACCACGATATCGGCGTCCGCGACTAGGCGCTTGACGATCTCGACGCCGAGCGGCGTGCGCATGTCCGCGGTGACCGACTGCTTGTTGCGGTTCACCAGCTTGAACATCAGCCCGACGCCGTCCTTGTCGTTGCCCCAGAAGCGCAACTCGTCGCCGGTGTCCGGACGCTCGACCTTGACGACCTCGGCGCCGAAGTCCGCCAGGAACATCGTGGAAACGGGGCCGGCCAGGAAATTGGAGATATCGACGACCTTGACGCCGGCGAGCGGCGGAGCGTTGTCAGGCATTGCTTGAACCCATTGAGGCCGGGGCGCGCGAAACGCCCCTTCGGACCGGGGAACCGTGCCTCGAAACGGCCCGCCATGCAACCGCCGCGCCCGCCGTCGGAGGAGATACGTGAATGTCATGAAGTGTCATGTTTTGTCGTGACGCCCTTCGGAAATGTCATGTTTTGTCATGGTCCGCTGCAAAGGGGTTTCCGGCTGAGCCGTACGACGTCCCGGCTCTCCGCTGCGCTCCGGCCGGGATGACGCTGGGGGAATTCGTCGCCCCGGACTGCGATCCGGGGCCTCTTGCGGCAAGGGTGGGCATATCGCTCATCGGTCCTTCGTATCCGTTCTGTTCCAACCGCCGCGCGGAACGCGGCGAACATTACGAATGGCGGCGTTTGCGCCGCCGCCGGCTCGCCTGGCAAACGGGTCCCTGTTTCGCGCGTAACGCGCGCGGGCGCGGGCGGGCGTTGGCGCCGGCGCGGTTCGCGCGCCTGATTGCGCGCGCGAGGCAGAGCGCGCACTTCTCCTGTCCGTTTCTCAGGTGGTTTTGAACCGGCGCCGGCGCGGCGGAAAGCGGCCTCCGGACGCCGCTTCCTACCTCCGGCCCATACTGCCACAGGATTTCCATATGTCAATCTATTCCAGGATA
>MPNF01000473.1 GCA_002238885.1 Alphaproteobacteria bacterium bin95
TGCTCCAGTTCCTGGCCGGCCAGGGCCTTCTGGACGGCCGCCTGAAGGTCCGTTCCCTGGTCATGCCGGACATCTTCATCGACCATGACAAGCCGGAAGCGCAGGTGGCCCAGGCGGGGCTGGACACGGACGCCATTTTCCGGGCGGTGTTTGCCGCCTTCCGCCCTACACCGGTCGCGGCAGTGGGGTGAAGGACCGCCTCGACCGGGTCCTGGTCGCGCGCGGCCTCTCGGAAAACCGGACGCAGGCGCAGGCGCTTGTCCTTGCGGGCAAGGTCTATTCCGGCGCGCAAAGGCTCGACAAGGCCGGCCATGCCATCGGCGCGGACACGCCGCTGGAGGTGCGAGGACGGGCGCATCCCTGGGTCTCGCGCGGCGGGCTGAAGCTCGCGCACGGCCTCGACACCTTCGGCATTCCCGTCCGAGACCGGACATGCCTGGATGTCGGGGCGTCCACGGGCGGCTTCACCGATGTGCTGCTGGCGAACGGCGCCGCGCGCGTCTGGGCCGTCGATGTCGGGCGCGGCCAGCTCGCCTGGAAGCTCCGCAACGATCCCCGTGTGCGTGTGCTGGAGCGCACCAATGCGCGCTACCTGACGGCGGCCGAAGTGCCGGATCCCATCGATCTGGTCGTCTGCGACGCCTCCTTCATCTCGCTCGCGACGATCCTGCCCGCGCCGCTCGCGCTTACCCGGCCCGGCGCCCATCTGGTGGCGCTCATCAAGCCGCAATTCGAAGCCGGGCGCGGGAGCGTCGGCAAGGGCGGCGTCGTGCGCAACCCGGAAGTGCACCGGGAGGTCTGCGAGGCCTTCCGCACCTGGCTGGGAAGCCTCGACGGCTGGTCTGTGCTCGGTCTGGAGGAAAGCCCGGTGCGCGGCCCGGAAGGCAATGTCGAATACCTGATCGCCGCCGCCCGCGCCTGACCGGGCCCTCCTACGCCCTCAGAGGTCGGCGTAGCGCTCGATGGTCTCCTTCCACGCCATCACGTCTTCGGGTCCGTCCACGCGCATCGCGAGGCCGGCGACGCCCGTGACCGGCACGGTGACGCGCCCGACGCCCATTGCGGCCAGACGCGGCAGTTCGTCGAGATCGTCCGGGATCGAGCAGGTGAGCGTGATCGCGTCCGGGTCGCGCCCGTGTTCGCGGGCCGTCGCGCGCACCAGGTCGAACAGGTCCTCGGGCGCGCCGCGCGCGGGGAAGTAGCCGTCGCCCAGCCGGCCCGCCCGCCGGGCCGCAGCCTTCGAGTGGCCGCCGACCGTGATCGGGACCGTGCCGTTTCGCGGTTTCGGCTGCATGTAGGCGGTCTCGAAGGAGACGAACCGGCCCCTGTAGGTCGGCGCCGGCGACCTCCAGAGCTCGCGCATGGCATGCACATAGTCGTCGGTGCGCGCGCCCCGATCGTCGAAGGGCACGCCGAGTGCGTCGAACTCCTCGCGCAGCCAGCCGACGCCGATACCGAGCTCGATGCGTCCGTTCGACATGGCGTCCAGCGTGGCCACCTGCTTGGCGGTAACGACCGGATTGTGCTGCGGCAGGATCAGGATGGCCGTGCCGAGACGGATGCGCTCGGTCCTGGCCGCGACCCAGGACATCCAGATCAGCGGGTCCGGCATGACGAACTCAGCCTCGTCGCCGGGCATCCTGCCGCCGGCGGCATAGGGATAGGTGGACCGGTAGCCCTTCGGCACCACGGTGTGCTCGATGGTCCAGGCGGACTCGAAACCGGCGGCCTCGCCCGCCTGAAGCAGCGCCACCGCCTCCGCCGGGTCGGTGTAGCGTCCGGTATTGCAATAGCGCAGAGCGAATTTCATGGCCTCTGTCCCTTTGTCGGTCCTGCCGCGCCATGGTGATTCGGGAAACGGCGGGACGCAAGCGCGAGCTTGCCCCTGGCCCGCCGCGACGCCCGGGAACTTGAGCGGACGGCGCGGGCGGGGTAAGGGGCGGTTGCCCGAACGGAACGGAGAGGGGTGCGGGGCCATGTTCATCGACGGAGTCTGGTGCGAGGCGGCCGGCGGCGAGCGCTTCCGGGTGACCAACCCGGCGAACGGGGAGACCGTGGGCGATGCGCCGGACGGCGGCGGCGCCGATGCCGTGCGGGCGATAGACGCCGCCGAGCGGGCCTTCGCCGGCTGGGCCGGGCAGACAGCCTATGACCGCTCGCGCATCCTCTACCGCGCCTGGGAGATCATGACCGAGCGGGCGGAAGACCTCGCCCGCACGATGACGCTCGAACAGGGCAAGCCGTTGCGCGCGGCCCGCAATGAGGTGCGCTACGGCGCGGACTTCCTGCTCTGGTACGCCGAGGAGGCGAAGCGCGTCTATGGCGAGACCATCCCGGCGCCGCGCGGCGACCAGCGCTTCATGGTGATGCGCCAGCCGGTCGGTGTCGTCGCCGCGATCACGCCCTGGAACTATCCGGTTTCCATGGTGACGCGCAAGGTGGCGCCCGCCATCGCCGCCGGCTGCACCATCGTGCTCAAGCCGGCGGAGGCGACGCCGCTATGTGCGGTCAAGGTGTTCGAGTGCCTGGAGGCGGCGGGCGTGCCGGCGGGCGTGGTCAACCTTGTAACGGCCGAGGACCCCGCCCCCGTCGGCGACGCCTTCCTGACCGATCCCCGCGTGCGCAAGATCACCTTCACCGGCTCGACCGAGGTCGGCAAGATGATCGCCGCGCGCGCCGCCGCCAGCATGAAGCGCGTTTCGCTGGAGCTCGGCGGCCATGCGCCCTTC
>MPNF01000474.1 GCA_002238885.1 Alphaproteobacteria bacterium bin95
TCGTCGGGCTCTCATACCGAACGCTCAGCCGCTACCGGGTCACCGGCGGCGGTCCACCGTTCCACAAGTTCGGGTACCGGGTGTTGTACGCGCGTTTCGACCTCGAGGCGTGGATCGAGGCGAGGCTCCGACGAAGACTCGTCGGCGCCGCCTGACGGTGTGAGATCCGGGCGCATGAACGCATTGAATGGATTTGCGCGGAGGCGAAGCCGGAATCCTGGCGGCGGCATGATCGGCAGTCGACAGATCTTCCAAATGCGACCGGCCACCAGCGGGACCGGCTGAACCCGACCGGAGTGTGTTTCCATGGCGACGCTCGACGATCTCATCCGGCAGGCCGTTGAGGCGTACCTCTCGCGCTCGCAGATGAGCGAACGGAAACTGAGCGCGTTCGCGGTCGGCGATCCGTCGATGGTCCCGCGCCTCACGAGCGGAGGCTCGATGAGGCTCGACAAGGCCGACCAGCTGCTCTGCTACATGAACGAGGCGCCGATCGGCCCCGGTTTCGTCAGCGAGGTCGAGGCGTTCCTGTCCGAAAGCGGAATAGGGCACCGCAGGTTCGGGTCCCTTGCCGCCCGGAACCCCTTGTTCGTCAGAAAGCTCAGGACGGGGGCGTCGCCCCGGCTTTCCACCGTCGAGCAGGTGCAGGCGTGGATGCGCGCCAACAGGAGCGCGTTTGAGCGCACGCCTGGCGCCCAGGATCAGGGCGACGCCGAGCAGTCATCGCCCGATCGCTCCTCCGATCCGGATCGTCACGAGGAACCCGCCGAGGCGCTGGCGGCCCCCTCTTCGTTCGACGACACCCGCCACCGCGGGACAACGGTGTACACGAAGGACGGTCCCCAGGTGATCCTGACGACCCGCGAGGCCGCGGCCCGGCTCACGCTCGCAACCCGCACGCTGGAGCGATATCGGGTGAAAGGCGGAGGACCGCGCTACCTCAAGATCGGGGGGGCCGTCCGGTATGCGCGCCTGGACCTGCTGGAATGGGTGCTGACGAAACGCCGGGACGGGACGCCCGAGGGGTAGGCCCGCATTCCCGGCCCGGAGAGCCCGCCGCACTTCGGGGGGCACGATTTCCGCTGCGCCGACGCCGGACTCGGCTTGGGCCGTCCCCGCCGGCAGGCTGCGGACACTCGTCGGCGGACGCCTGTATCGCACTCCGGCCTGGCTCGGTTTTCCGGACTTGGCCATGGCGTCGCTTCCCTCGGCCCATCCGGCTGGTCGATCCATGCTTTACCTGGACTGGAGAGTATGATATAAAATCTATAAAAAGACACATATTGTTCATTGGTTACATATCAATGGCGAATACAGGCACGCAACGCGACCAGGCGATCGATCTGCTTCAGGCGAAGGGGATAGCGCGTCTTTCCGAATTCACGGATGCCGGGATCACCGCGGCCACTGTCGGCAGAATGGTCCGCGCCGGCGAGGTGAACCGCCTCGCGCGCGGCCTCTACCAGCTGCCCGACGCGCCGCTCGACGCCAACCACAGCCTGGCCGAGGCCGCAAAACGTGTTCCCAGGGGCGTCGTCTGCCTGGTGTCCGCGCTGGCCTACCACGACCTGACCGACCAGCTTCCGCGCGCGGTCTGGATGGCGATCGGCACCAGCGACTGGATGCCGAAGGAGGGAAGGCCGGCGATGCGGATCGTACGGTTCACGGACGCGCTTCTGACCGACGATGTCCTCACCGTGCCCATCGAGAATGTTCCCGTGAAGGTCTTCGGTGTCGCCAAGACGATCGCCGACTGTTTCCGGCATCGTAGGAAGGTCGGGCAGACGGTCGCGCTGGAGGGCCTGCAGGAGGCGCTCCGGCAGCGAAAGGCGAGCCCTGCCGAGATCGCCCGGCATGCGGAGCGCGGCGGCGTCGCCACGGTCGTCCGCCCGTATCTCGAGGCGCTCACCGCCAATGCCTGAGGCAGTCAAGAACGTCGGGGCCTCGGTTCGGGCCCGTCTCCTCAGGATCAGCAAGGAGAAGGGCCAGAATTTCGATCTGGTCCTCACGCACTATGCGATCGAGCGCCTGCTCTATCGCCTCGCGCAATCGCGACACGCCGACCGTTTCGTCCTCAAGGGCGCCATGCTGCTGCTGACGTGGTTCGATGAGCCCTTCCGTGGCACACGCGATCTCGATCTCTTGGGTTACGGCGATCCGGCGCCGGACGCTTTGCTGGACGTCTTCAGGGAGGTGCTGGGCCAGGAACAGCCGGACGGGGTTGTGTTCGATGCCGGCGCTGCTCGAATCGGCCGTATTCGTGAGGAGAACGAGTATGGGGGTTTCCGCGATCCGTCGCCGACATCGGTCCGGATTTCTCCCGCATCGGTGTACCGGTAGCTCAGCTCGAGGTGGATGCTGTTGCCGATCGGTATCGCGATCCCGGCGGTCAGCATCCAGGTGAAGTTCCGCCCGCTTCCCCCGGGAAGGGCGGTGAAGGGGATCTCGCCGCCCTGACCCCGATGGGGTGGACGCCTCCATCCGACGGCATCGCAATGTGCCATGGTGGTGTTGTTGAAACCCCCAATGGGAAGGAGGCATCCAATGAAGGAGGTTAGCATCATCGGGGTGGACCTGTCGAAGAACAGCTTTCAGATGCACGGCGCGTATTCGGACGGCTCGGTGGCGTTCCGTCGCAAGCTGTCGCGGGGTCGGGTTCTGGCGTTTCTGTTGTCTCAACCTCGCTGCACGGTTGCGATGG
>MPNF01000475.1 GCA_002238885.1 Alphaproteobacteria bacterium bin95
CCGGGCGGCGCGCAAGCGACGCTCAGCCTTGCAGCCGTACAGAGCCTCGACAGGGACGGCATCCGGGTCGACGGCTACGAAATCGACGAACTCCGCGGCTTCGCCAACAGGGAACCCGACCCCGCCTGCCGAGCCATCGCCGAACGGGTCGCGAGCGGCCTGAACGACTACTGCCCCCGCGTTCTGGCGCCGGAAGAAGCGCTCCGGCGCGCGCAGGTCCGCCGGACGCTGAACGAGCGCCGGAGTTTCAACGAAGACCACGATGCCGCCGTGGAACGCTGGCGCGAACTCTACCTGCCGCTCCTGCCCAGGCGCTTCGCCGAGCTCTCCCCGCAGAAGGTGGTGGAGGAGTGGTTCCGGGAGCGCGCCGGGAGCGCTTGACCGGCGCGGCCCCCGCTGCCCATATCGGAGGGACGGCAGCGGGAGGCGGCATGGAGGATTTTTCGGAATTGGGCCGGAAACGGCTGGAGCGGATGGCCGCCGCCGGGCGCGAGGTGCGCGAGGCCGTCCGAGTGCTGGCGAACACGAACGACCATGTGGTCGGAGAGGTGCTGCGCCACCAGGACCCGTTCGAGATCTGGGACCATTACCCGAAGGGCGACGTGTACGACTGGAACAC
Source organism: Alphaproteobacteria bacterium bin95 (assembly GCA_002238885.1). GTDB lineage: Bacteria > Pseudomonadota > Alphaproteobacteria > Bin95 > Bin95 > Bin95. Next base: position 620 of record MPNF01000475.1, read on the forward strand.
GCACAGCCAGTATTATTTCCACGCCCATCCGCCGTCCGAAAACCGCTTCCCGGAGCACGGTCATTTCCACACGTTCCTGCGGCCGAAGGGCATGCCGGTGGGCGCGAAGCCCGCACCGGTGGACGGCTTCGCCATGCCGGAGGACCCGGATGACGCGCTCAGCCACCTGGTCGCCATTTCGGTGGATGAGGAAGGCCGGCCGCTGCGCCTGTTCACCACCAACCGCTGGGTCACCGGCGAGGTCTGGTACCGGGCCCGCGATGTGGTCCGCATGCTGGAACTGTTCAATATCGACCATGCGCAACCCTCATGGCCGGCGAACCGCTGGGTGACGGCGATGGTGGCGCTCTTCCGCCCGCAGATCGAGAAGCTGCTGACGGAGCGCGACACCCGCATCGAACTGCACGCCCGCTTCCGCCCCGACGGCGATGTATATGAAGACAAGGAGCTGGAAGTGACGTCAGCCGTCGATATCGCGGTGGACGAGCAGATCGCGGCCGTCGAGGCGGCGCTGGCGGCGGCTTGACCGGCTTTTCGTTCGTTCCTACCTTGCCGGCAGCCTTTCCTCGCTGGCCCGTTCTGCAAGGCCGGAGGGCGCAGGATGCACGAACGCATTTCACGAAAACGCGCCGAGATCGCCGCTTTGTGCGCGCGCTATCGCATCTTGCGGCTGGAAGTCTTCGGGTCTGGCGCGCGCGGCCACGACTTCGATCCCGAGCGAAGCGACATCGATTTGCTCGTCACTTTTGTGCCGGGCACGCGATACGATCTCGATCTTCACATGAGTCTGGAAGAGGCCTTGCAGCAACTCTTCGGCAGGCCAGTCGATCTGTTGACGCGAGAGACAATCGAGTCGAGTCGAAACTATCTCCGCCGCTGCAATATTCTGGCCGAAGCCCAGCCTGTCTTCGGTTGAATTGAATCGGAAATGACAGAGAATCCGTACGGGGTTCAAGGCCTAAGCTAGCTTTGAGGTGCATTCGTGAGGAAAAAGAGAACGCTATTGTTGCTTGCTGTGCTGTGTAGTTTATCGGCTCCTCTGGAGGCGAAGGCTTGGCGAGTGCATACTAGTACCGACAAGATGTCCGGAAAGGTGACGAACTATGTGATCGCCTATTCTGAAAATGTTCTTGCTGGCTGGTTGAGGAAAGGAAAGATACTTCTTGGCCATCAATGCGGCGGCGGGATATATCTTAGAGCAAATGACCTTGGTTTTCACGTTGATAATATTGATTGTGGGTCATATGGCTGTTTACGCGTCCAATACGTCAGGATTAAGTTTGATTCGAGTCCTCCAGAAAATGTTCAATTTTCTGTATGGGAAGATAATCATGATGGAATGTCTTTAGTAGAAATGTCTAACTATACGTCGCGCAGAAATGACAAAAATGTTATGATCGAGAAAATGAAATCGTCGGCAGCATTGCTTGTAGAAATTCAATTATTTAATACCAAGGGAGAAGAAAAAATTGCAGAATTCGATCTTGTTGGATTTGGTGCCGCATTACTTCATTGTAGGGAATAAATTTTACGCAGGCAGTAAGGTGTTTTGCAAATAATTGTTTGTCTGGCGAGGGCGTCGCCATGTCGGCGTCGTTCGTGCTTTGGGAATGGACGAGCGTTCGACAAGAACCTCCGTACATAGTTGTTAGCGATTTGCCGTAGGAGCTTGCAAGAGCAATGGGAACAGGGCATGACATCGCTGCATGACTGGCTCGTCGGGGCGGCGTGGGAATGTTCCTCGCCGGGGGCGTTGACGGCGGCTTACGGGCAGGCGCTGAACGCGGCGGGCGTTCCGGTCTGGCGGGTGCAGGTGGGGCTGCGCACACTGCACCCGCTGCTGGTGGCGGAGAACCACACCTGGCGGGCGGATGCGGACGGCGTGCAGGTCGCCTACACCACCCGCGAGACGGTGAGTTCGGACGCTTTCCTCCGCAGCCCGCTGGCGCCGCTCTACGAGGGCGCGGGCGCCATCCGCTGCCGCCTCGCGGGCGAGCATGCCGCGCTCGACTACCCGGTCCTGCACGACCTGGCGGCGGCGGGCGCGACGGACTATGCGGCGCTGCCGATGTCCTTTTCCG
>MPNF01000476.1 GCA_002238885.1 Alphaproteobacteria bacterium bin95
CCGTCGCGACCATGTGCACGAGATCGGCTTCGTCGGCGGCCGCCATCAGCACGAAATTCGGCAGGCAGCCGAGATAGGCGATGTCGAAGGCGCCGCAATGGGTTGCGCCGTCGGCGCCGACATAGCCCGCCCGGTCTATGGCGAAGCGCACCGGCAGCGACTGGATCGCGACGTCGTGGACGACCTGGTCGTAGCCGCGCTGGAGGAAGGTCGAATAGATCGTGGCGAAAGGTTTCATGCCTTCGCAGGCCAGTCCCGCGGCGAAGGTCACTGCATGCTGCTCGGCGATGCCCACATCGAAGGCGCGGTCCGGGAAGCGCGCACCGAACGCGTCCACGCCCGTGCCGGAGGGCATGGCGGCGGTAATGGCGCAGACCGCCGGGTCCCTCTCTGCCTCGGCGATCAGGCTCTTCGCGAACACCGAAGTATAGGAAGGCGCGGCCGGTTTCGACTTCGCCTGCACGCCCGTATCGAGGTCGAACTTAGAAACGCCGTGATACTTGTCGCCGGAGGTCTCGGCCGGCTCGTAGCCCTTGCCCTTTTGCGTGACCGCGTGGATGAGCACCGGTCCGCGGCCGTCCGTGTCGCGGACATTGCGCAGGATGGGCAGCAGGTGGTCGAGATTGTGGCCGTCGATCGGCCCCACATAGTAGAAGCCCATCTCCTCGAACAACGTGCCGCCGGTGACGAGGCCGCGCGCATATTCCTCTGCCCTGAGCGCCGCGATCTCGAACGGCTTGGGGAAGCGGCGCGCCACTTCCTTCGCCACCTGCCGGAGCGAGCGGTAGGAGCGCGAGGAGATCAGCCGGGCGAGATAGTTGCTCATCGCGCCGACATTGGGGGCGATCGACATGTCGTTGTCGTTCAGCACCACCACCAGGGGAAGCTCCATCGCGCCGGCATTGTTCATCGCCTCATAGGCCATGCCGGCGGTCATCGCCCCGTCCCCGATCACGGCGATGCAACGCCGTTCTTCGCCGCGAAGTTTGGCGCCCGCCGCCATGCCGAGCGCCGCCGAGATCGAGGTCGAGCTGTGCGCGGCGCCGAAGGGGTCGTAGGGGCTCTCGACGCGCCGGGTGAAGCCCGAGAGGCCGCCGCCCTGGCGCAGCGTTCGCATTCCCGACCGGCGCCCGGTCAGGATCTTGTGCGGATAGGCCTGGTGGCTGACATCCCAGATCAGGCGGTCATGCGGGGTCTCGAACACCGCGTGCAGCGCCACGGTAAGTTCGATGACGCCGAGACTCGCGCCCAGGTGGCCGCCCGTCTGCGAGACCGTATCGACCGTCTCGAAGCGCAATTCGGCGGCAAGCTGCTTCAGGTCGTTGTCGGAAAGCTCACGCAGGTCCGCTGGAGAGTCGATACGGTCCAGCAGGGGCGTCGTTCGATTGGACAGGTACATCAGATACCTCTCAACTACTGCGTTGGACAGCAAACCGGGCTGCATCCCGCAAGGGATCGGCCCGGGTTCCGAAACAATCGAGATGCGTGGCCGCCTGCTCGCTCAGCATGGCCGCCCGCGCGCGCGCCGACTCGATGCCCAGAAGCGAAACCACCGTGGCCTTGCCCTGCCCGGCGTCCTTGCGCAGGCGCTTGCCCGCCTCTTCTTCCGAACCGTCGGCGTCGATCAGGTCGTCAGCGATCTGGAATGCGAAACCGAGGTCCTGGGCATAGGCGGTGAGGGCACGCTCGGCGTCTCGCGGCGCTCCGCCCAGAAGCGCGCCGGCCCTGCAGCAGAAGGCGATCAGCGCGCCGGTTTTCATGCGCTCCAGACGGGCGATCTCGCCATATTCGAACTCGGTGCGTTCGGCGAGCATGTCGAGCATCTGGCCGCCGCACATGCCCTCGGCTCCGGCCGCGCGCGCCAGTCCGCCGACCAGCTTGAGGCGGACGGCCGCACTCGGATGCGTCTCGGCGTCTGCCAGCACCTCGAAGGCAAGCGTCAGCAGCGCGTCGCCCGCCAGGATCGCGGTCGCTTCGTCCCATGCGGCATGGACGGTCGGCCGGCCGCGCCGGAGGTCGTCATCGTCCATCGCGGGCAGGTCGTCATGGACCAGCGAATAGCAATGCACCAATTCGACGGCCGCGCCGCAGCGCAGCGAGAACCGTTCCTCCACGCCGAACAGGTCGGCGGACGCGACGACCAGGAACGGGCGGAGCCGCTTGCCCGGTCCGAGCGCGGCATAGCGCATGGCGTCGAACAGCCGCCCTTCCGCGCGTCCGGTCTCGGGCAGCAGCCCGGCCAAGATTCGGTCGACCTTGGCGCGGACCCGTCCGAGACGGTCGGGGAAGCCCGTCACCCGTCGGCTTCCGGATCGAGCGGTTCGGCGGCAGGGATGCCGGCGCGGTCCAAAGCGATCTTCTCGACCTTCTCCTGCGCCAGACGCAGCTTGTCCTCGCAGTGGCGCTTGAGCGCCGCCCCGCGTTCATAGGCGGCGATAGCGTCTTCGAGCGGCGTCCGGCCCTGCTCCAGCCGCTGGACGATCTGCTCGAGTTCCGCCATCGCGTCCTCGAAGCTCATCGCCGAAATTCCAGTCGTTTCAACCGTCACCGGCTAGCCTCTGCCGTAATCTTGCAAGCCTTGTAGTCTACCATTTTTCGCGGCCCGCCTTCAAACGCGGCGGCGGCCGGCGACCGGAAGCGGCTCAGACCGTGAGCACGATCTTTCCGGCGACCTTGCGAGACAGCAGGCGGCGGAGCGC
>MPNF01000477.1 GCA_002238885.1 Alphaproteobacteria bacterium bin95
GCCGGAACGAAGGCGTCCCGCGGCGTGCGTTCGATGGCCCCAAGCACATCCGCGTCGATCACCCCCGACCGGCGCAGCATCATCAGTAGCCGCGCGCGCGTGGCCCCGGGCGTCGCCGGCGCGCCTTCGCCCCCAAGCAGCGCGGCGCTCGGGCGTTTTCTATTCAAGGCGCTCGCACCCGCGCATATAGGGGCGAATCGCCGGCGGCAGCACAATGGTCCCGTCCTGTTGCTGGCCATTTTCGAGCAAGGCGATCAGCGTCCGGCCGACTGCCAGGCCGGATCCGTTCAGCGTATGCAAGAAGCGCGTGCCCTTGCTTCTGGCCGGCCGGAAGCGGGCATTCATCCGCCGAGCCTGGTAGTCGCCGCAATTGGAGCAACTCGAGATTTCGCGGTAGGCGCCCTGCCCCGGCAGCCAAACTTCCAGGTCGTAGGTCTTGCGTGCGGCGGCGCCCATGTCGCCCGCGCAGAGCAGCACGCGGCGATACGGAAGACCCAGACGCTCCAGGATCGCTTCCGCCGCCAGCGTCATGCGCTCATGCTCCTCGGCCGAGTCGTCGGGATGCACTATCGACACGATCTCGACCTTCTGAAACTGGTGCTGACGGATCATGCCGTGCGTATCGCGCCCGGCCGACCCGGCTTCCGAACGATAGCAGGGCGTGAAGGCGGCAAAACGCAGCGGCAACTCCTCCTCGGCCAGAATAAGGCCCGCCGCCATATTGGTCAGGGGCACCTCGGCCGTCGGAATCAACCAGTGTCCCGTATCGGTCCTGAACAGGTCGTGCTCGAACTTGGGAAGCTGGCCCGTGCCGAACAACGCCGGGCTTCGCACTAGCGTCGGCGGCGACACTTCCTCGTAGCCGAACTCTTCCGTGTGCGTATCCAGCATGAACTGGGCAAGCGCACGTTCCAGGCGAGCCAGGGCGCCGCGCAGGACAACGAAACGCGCCCCGGACAAATAGGTTGCGCGCTCGAAATCCATTAGGCCGAGAGCCTCGCCGAGTTCGGTGTGCTCCCTCGGCTCGAAAGCGAATTCGGTCGGCTCGCCAGTCCGGCACAATTCCACATTGTCTCTCTCGTCGGCACCGTCCGGCACATCGTCGCCGGGAGGGTTCGGAAGACCGGCAATCAATGCATCCAGTTCGGCCGCCGCCTTGCGCTCGGCCTCTTCCGCTTCCCGTTCCGCCTCCTTGAGCTGCGAGACTTCCGCAATCAACGCGTCCGCCGGCTCGCCCGCCGCCTTGGCCTTGCCGATCTCGCGCGAGAGTGCGTTGCGGCGCTGGCGGCATTCCTGGAACCGGGTCTGGCAGCCGCGCCGCTCGGCGTCGAGCGCGCCGACCTGCGCCGCTACGGGAAGCTCCCCCCGGCGCTCCAGCGCACGGTCGAGCGCTTCCGGGCTTTCCCTTATCCACCTCAGATCCAGCATCTTTCCGTCTTCCGCGCCCCGCCGTCCGCCCGTCCCTTATAAAAAACGCCGTCCCGGCGCTCCAGCGCCTTCGGCCGTCAGCCCGCCCGCCACCAAAGGTCGATCAGACCGCCATCGACGACCAGGGTCTGCGCGGTGATATAGGCACTTTCGTGCGACATCAGGAACAGGGTCGCGTAGGCGGTCTCCCAGCCCGTCCCTTGGCGCCCGAAGGGCAGCGGTCCGTCGTTCCGGGCGGGGCGCCGGCGGCTGGCGTCGCGGCCGAGCGCGGTATCCATCAGGCCGGGGGCCACGATGTTGGCACGAATCCCCCGCTCATGGCCTTCCTGTGCAACATGGCCGCAGAGCCCCTGTAGCGCCGTCTTCGATGTGTCGTAAGACGGTTTGCGGCTGTTGGGGCGCATACCCGAGATCGACGCCACGAACACGATGCTGGACCCGTCGGCCAAGACCGGCAGGGCCGCGCGGCAGGTCAGCATGTGGCTGCGCAGATTTATCGCCATCACGCGATCCCATTCATCCGGGGTCTCGCCGGCCAGACCCAGCGGTGGGCCGCTGACGCCCACATTCAGCAGCAGCCCGTCCAGGCCGCCCAGCCAGTCCGTGGCGCGCGCCACCATGTCCTCGACCGCCGACGGGTCCGCCACGTCCGCATCGATCGCAATTGCCTCACCGCCTTCTTCCACGACCGCAGCCACCGTCGCCATGGCCGCCGGGCCGGAAACGTCCGCACAGGCGACACGGGCTCCCTCGCGGGCGTAAAGGATCGTCGCGGCGCGCCCGTTTCCCACCGGCGGGTCGGCGTCATCGATCTCGCGCTGGCCGCCACCCACGACCAGGAGCCGCCGGCCGGCGAGCCTGCCGCGTCCTGGCGCGCGACCGGCCGACTCATCGAAGAAGGAGCGGCGGGCTTCCTCCGTCACGGAGACTCCGCCCGATCCAGCTTCAGGCGCAACGTAACCACATTGAAATCGTCGAGCCGCTCATAGGAGAAATCGTCCATCGATTCGCGCACGAGCAGGACGCCCAGGCCGCCAACGGGCCGATCCTCCACACGCAGGGTGGTATCGGCATCCGGCGCCTCGGTAAACGGATCGAAAGGCCGGCCGTTGTCGCGGATCACCGCCAGCACCTCGCCGTCCCTGACCGCCAGCTCCACGGAGAGGGCCGCCTGGTCCAGAGTGTCGAAGCCATAGGAAATTGCGTTGGTGATCAGTTCATCGAAGCAAAGATTGAGCTTGAACACCGCACCGGGCGGCAGGTCGTTCGC
>MPNF01000478.1 GCA_002238885.1 Alphaproteobacteria bacterium bin95
ATTTCTCACCAGGGTCATGGTCTGCGCGGTGCTGTCGGGCCGGCAGGGTAGGAGAGCCGTGCAGCGCGATGCGGGGCATCGGGCAAGCGGCTCGACGCACCCTGTCGGCCCGACAGCACCGCCCTTCGGGTCGCGCCCAGACGTCCGCCCGCGGCGGCGTGAACGCCGCCATCCAAACAAACTGCCGCGTTGCGCGCGGCGTCGCGGGCCTCAACCGTAGGCTGTGCTACGCTTTTCGGCCCGCTCCTTGCAGAGCGAACGCCTGGACAGCGACGCAGGCCGTGACCCTGGTGAGAAATGCGGGCTAGCCGGCGGCTGCCTCGAGAGTTGGTATCCGGGAAGTGTCCACTTTGCGCTCTGCAAGCGCCAGGTCGTAAATGCGTTGCAGATTCATCCAGAACCCGGCGCCGTTACCGAACAGCTTGCCGAAGCGAACCGCCATTTCGGCAGTGACCGGCTGCTTCTCATTGAGGATGTCGTACAGGGTCTGGCGGGATATCCCCAACGCCGCCGCAATGGCCGTCTTGGTCATGGAAAGCGCGGGCAGGATGTCTTCGCGGAGGATTTCCCCGGGATGAACGGGTTCTATGGAGGAGTGCCTCTCAATCATCGGTGGTAGTCCTCTATGTCAACATCGGTTGCGCCGTCATCGTCCCACCCGAAGGTGACGCGGAAGTTGGCTGTAAGGCGAACGGAGTATCGGCCTGCAAGGCCGCCTTTCAGCGGATGGAAATAGGAACCGGGATAGTTCATTTGCTCGGGCCTGTCGGCCGCCTCCAACGCAAAGAGGATTCGATGCAGCTTCCGCCTCCATTCAGCGTTCAACCCCTTCGTGTCGCCCTTGGTCCAGTAGTTCCGCAGTGCCTTGTGCCGGATGCTTCCGATCATCGAGACAGGCTCGCAGGATGCGGAATGTTTGTCAAGTATTGGCTTACAATTCGAGAGGTGTGAGTACGCGACGGCGCTCGCCTTCTTGCGCTTTTCTCCCCTTCAGCCTAACAGGGAGGGGCGAGATTGAGGGGGTTGCGTTCATGGCGGCAGTGCCGGTGCTGTCCGAGATTCCGGGGACGGTGTTCAAGATCGAGGTCGAGGTCGGCGACGAGGTGGCGGAGGACGATCCGGTGATCATCCTGGAGTCGATGAAGATGGAGATTCCGGTGGGCGCTCCCCGCGCGGGCCGGGTCGCCGAAATTCTGGTCGAGGAAGGCGAGGCGGTGGAAGAAGGCCAGGAAGTCGCCGTCGTCGAGGCCTGAGGCGGCCAAGGCCATGCCCGCCGACACACCTCCGTTCGGCAAGATCCTGATCGCCAATCGCGGCGAGATCGCCTGCCGCATCGCACGGACCGCGCGGCGCCTGGGCATAGGCACGGTGGCCGTCTATTCCGAGGCCGACGCCGGCGCCCTGCATGTGCGCATGGCCGACGAGGCGGTCGCCATCGGCGGGTCCGCACCGTCGGAGAGCTATCTGGACGGCGCACGTATCGTCCGGACGGCGCTTGAGACCGGCGCGGAGGCGATTCATCCGGGCTTCGGTTTCCTCTCTGAGAACGCGGGCTTCGTAGAAGCCGTCGAGGCCGCGGGGCTGGTGTTCATCGGCCCCGGTGCGGCCGCCATCGCCGCCATGGGCGACAAGATCGAGAGCAAGCGCCTCGCGGAGCGGGCGGGCGTGCCCGTCGTGCCCGGCGACGCCGGCGAGATTGCGGACGCGGAAGCGGCCGTCGCCAGCGCGCGACGGATCGGCTACCCGGTGATGGTCAAGGCGTCCGCCGGGGGCGGCGGCAAGGGCATGCGCATTGCGCGCTCGGACGAGGAACTCCGACAGGAGTTCGGGTCGACCGTGAATGAGGCCGTGAGCGCCTTCGGGGACGGGCGCGTCTTCGTCGAGAAATATGTCGAGGAGCCGCGCCATATCGAAGTCCAGCTGCTGGCCGACGCACACGGCAATGCCGTCTATCTCGGCGAGCGCGAATGCTCGATCCAGCGCCGCCATCAGAAGGTGGTCGAGGAGTGCCCGAGCCCGTTCGTCGATGAGGCGCTCCGCGAGGAAATGGGAGCGCGCGCCGTCGCGCTCGCCCGCGCCGTCGATTACCGCTCGGCCGGCACAGTCGAGTTCATCGTGGACCGCGAGCGCAATTTCTACTTCCTGGAGATGAACACCCGCCTCCAGGTCGAACATCCGGTGACGGAGATGGTCACCGGGCTGGACCTCGTTGAGCAGATGTTGCGCGTGGCGGCCGGCGAACCGCTTGCCTTCGGCCAGGCGGATATCCGCCTCGACGGCTGGGCCATCGAGGCGCGCGTCTATGCCGAGCGGCCGGAGCGCAATTTCGCGCCTTCCATCGGCCGGCTGGAGACCTTCCGTCCGCCGGCGGAGGAGGGCGGTGTGCGCATCGACACGGGCGTGGTCGAGGGCTCCGAGATCACCATGTTCTACGACCCGATGATCGCCAAGCTCGCCGCGCACGGCGCCACGCGGGAGGAGGCGCGGCTGAGGCTCGGGGAGGCGCTCGCGCGCTTCGCCATCCGCGGCGTCGGGCACAATATCGACTTCCTGGCCGCCATTGCGGACCGCCCGCGCTTCGCGGAAGGCCGGCTCAGCACGGCTTTCATCGACGAGGAGTTCCCGGAGGGCTACGACCCGGCGGGCGGGGCCGAAGCGCATCGTCGATTGTTTGCGGCCGTGGCCG
>MPNF01000479.1 GCA_002238885.1 Alphaproteobacteria bacterium bin95
GCGAGACGGTGCTCGACTATTGCGAGACGGTGGACCGGCTGGCGCTGAGTGTGCTGCCGGCGCTCTCGCTCTCGCTCGGCCTGCCGGAGGACTGGTTCGACCCCCATTTCACCCGCAGCCAGTTCTCCTTCCGGCTCTCGCACTACCCGCCGGCGGAGCGCGAACCCGGCCGCTACGGCATCGCGCCTCACACGGACACCAACTTCCTGACCTTCCTCGCCCAGTCCGACGTGCCGGGCCTGCAGATCCGCCCGGAAGGCGGGGACTGGGAGGATGTGCCCTTCGTCGAGGACAGCTTCGTCGTCAACACGGGCGACATGCTGCACCGCTGGACCAACGGGCGCTACCAGTCCACCCCGCACCGCGCCCAACCGCCGCTGGACCGCCACCGCTACGCCATCCCCTATTTCTTCGGCCCCAATCTCGACGCCGAAATCCGTTGCGCCCCCACCTGCATCGGCCCCGACAACCCGCCCCGCTGGCCCCCCGTCATCTACGAGGACCACCTCGCCTGGTGGTACGACGCGAATTACAACGCCGACGACCAGAAGGACCTGGCGGCGGAGTAGCCGCGGGGACTTTGCACCGGCGTTTCGCAGGAATTATGGGGATATTTCGAGCTTTGCCCTTTGCCCGGGGCCCCAATGCAATCATCTTGCTCTTGGTTTACCTCAACCCGCTGGAGGAAGAATCGCGATGGCTGCAAAGGCATGGCCCTCAGCTACCATCTTGGCAAAGGGCTAAATGATCCCAACAGAAGGAGACGAATACGACTGACTGCGCACAGAGAATTACGATACAGATAAAGATAAAGCACATAAATGTTGGGAGTAATCAAAGGTGCCGAAGCATCGTAAGCCAGCTGACCGGGCAGCACTCCGGAAGGCAAGTCAAGAAAAGAAGTCTAGCGGCGGACTCGCACTTAGCGGAGCGCGACTGATGGCAGAATCCTTCAATCCAAAAGGGTCGCACTTTCTGGTCCGTGAAATTGTTGCATACGCTGCGACCAAAATCTTCCATGCACCAGTGACTTGGCCAAACGATCTAGACACATTCTGGGTCCGAATTCCGGGAGAGACAACAGAATATTCGGCAACGCTGACAGGCGAGCTAAAGAACTATTTGGAGAATGAGAGCAAGCTTGATCAGTTTGCGAACGATCCGGGTCTTCGCGAATCCGTGGAGAACGTGGAAAACAGTGCGGGAACTAATTCAACTTATCTCGTCGTGGAAGAGCGCGGAGAGATTACCAATTGCAGGATGGACCAAGGGGAATGCTGGCAGGGGCCCAATGCGGGGCGCGACGGAGTTGTAATCTTCAAGACCATTGGAGGTGCATGGCCAATATTTTCTGAAGATGTCGGGCGGGATACGGCACTATTGGCGACAATGAGAATAAAGACAAAGGCACCTCACCCGTTCGAATTGCATGCGAGAAGCGTGTGCTTCTTTACAGATTATGCAGAGCCAGCCCATCCTATTATTTTGGAGACGAGCATAGCCTACGGAGGAGCTAGGTCAATAGGACGAATGGCCGAAGATTGGGCCCAACAACTGGGAGAGAGCGCCGATCAACTGCTTCGGGCGAGTGTCGATCCGGCAGTCAATGAGCTATTGGCAGCAATTCGCTTGGACAAAGCAAGAGACGAGGAACACTTCCGACTATGGTATCTACGGCTCTGGCAGGCTCTCGTCGACGTGGCCCTACATTGCAAATTGGAGGCAGTGAAGGGCCACTTAGAGGGACTAAAGGCGGAACAGCGATGGAAGGACCTCACGGCGCACCGTGTCGCAATTGCCCATTGGTGGACCGAGAGAGTCAACTACGAGAAGGTTGCCGATCTCCACCGGTTTGCCGTGGAGATTGTGGACTACATCGTGACCGTTAGCCGCTCAATACCCGGCGGCGCGGCGCTCAAACCCGCGCAGGCCTTCGACGAAACCCGGCCCGAGGATGTGTTCGGATGTCTCGCCTGCAACGGTCCGGCCAGGTCTCTCGAGGAAATGGAAACCGGAGTGCTCGTGGAAGCGAAGCGGCGCCATGCGGGCGATTGATACCGATGTTCTGATTTACTACCTGACCGGCGACGATCTCGAGCAGGCCGCAAGAGCACGGGCGGCGGTCGATGCAGGGTCTGTCTTCGCGAGCACGACGTCCTGCTCGAAAGCGAATGGGTGCTGCGCAGCGTTTACGGTCTCACAGGAAAAGAGGTGGCGGCGGCCCTCCGGAGCTTTGCGGGGTTGCCGGGGGTCTCGGTCGAGAACCCCACCCTGCTGGCTGAAGCCCTCGCCCGGGCGGAAGAGGGCATGGACTTCGCCGATGCGCTGCATCTCGGCGCTGCTGGATGCACCAATTTACCTCGGCGGCATCCGGTTTCCGGCCGGAAGACACGATTTGTTGGGAAAATAAGAAATATAGCCTAAATGAGACTTGACTGCTGAGAAAATGTGCTATGATGGGGTAGGAAGAAGCGGCATCCGCGGGGCCGATTCCTTCCCTTTCGCGCCGGCGCGAAAAACCCCCGACGAAACGCACGGGAGAGGTGCGTCCCGCATCCGCCTCGCGCGGGCGCAATCAGGCGCGCGAACCGCGCCGGCGCTAACGGGCGCCCGCGCCCGCGTGCGATACGCGCGAAACAGGGTCCGCGCCCCGGCCTGGAGGACGGGGCGCAGAAGGAACCA
>MPNF01000480.1 GCA_002238885.1 Alphaproteobacteria bacterium bin95
CGGCCTGCCGGTCCTTCTGTGCGAGCGCGCAGAGCACCGCGACCATGCGGTCGGCGGGCGGCAGCACCGGGTCCGCCAGAAGCGAGCCGAACCCCGCCTCCAGCGCAAAGGCGTCGAGCCCCGGCGCTCCGGTCGGCACCGGCAATCCCAGCTCTTCCGCCAGCCGCGCCCCGGCCTCGCGGAGCGCCGAGCGGTCGTTCGGTTCGGTCATGGGCGGTTCCTCCTCCGGGTGTCCGGGGCGGCGCATTCGACTATGGGAAACGGAATTCGGGCAGGGCTATTCCGCCGGGGCCTCTGCGCGTCCGTCCGGGCCGGCGTTACGGCCGAGGATATAGTTTTCGATGAACCCCAGCTTGCCTTCCATTCGCGCCTGCCCCTTTTCGACGGCGATCAGGCGGTCCTCAATCCGGTCCATGCGCTTGTCGGTCCTCTGCTGCCCGGCCAGCATCAAACCGGCCAAAGCAACGCCGACGCCGAGGACTGCTACCAGTTCGGAACTGATGTCCATACCCGTTCCCCACAGTGGCCCCGCACCGGGACCGGAGCGCGATCCGGCCCGAACGTAGCAGTGCCGTCAGTCGCTGTCATCCGTTCCCCCGCGGGAAGGGGCTGCGCTCATCACAGCGTTCCGGTTCTCCATTCGATATAGAGGCACAGCAGCAGCACTGCGATTCCCGCACCTGCAATAGTCAGCGCCGTCCACATTCGATCCTCCGTAACGTGATAGGCCGCGCCTGTTCCGGTGTCACGCGCGCCACTGCTTGCGGTTGCGTTGCCTGCTGCCGCGCGTTCCGGTCACGGGATAACAGGTGATGAGCTTGTCATCGACAATGACCGCCTTCCAGCCCGCAAGACGCTCGGCAAGCTGGATTTCCCGCTTCAGGTCCGATACTGCCTCCCAGGACCCGCGTCGTGTGAGATGCTCAATATCGCGCTTCAGGGACGATATGTACCGTTTGGCGTCCTTCCTGGTGAACATGCGCGCATCGTGCGAATATCGGGAGGATTCGTTCAGCAAAATGCGGAGCTTCCTGCTGTGCAACCCACGTTGCTGAATCCGGTCCTCGGCATGGCGGGTCGGGGTAGGTTCTTGCGACATCGTCAGCTCCTTCTTGGAATTGCGCTCTAGAATTCTGACAGTAACGACGTCCGTTGGGCGTTCTCTTCCTCAAACACCTTTCGCTCTTCTTCGGGAATGCGCGCAGTCATCCATTCGATACGATCGTTGTCTCTTTCTTCCCCCAAAAGGTCATCGGGAATATCATCGACCTTGACATGGCCTCTATACATGGCGCGCCAAGCCCATTGGTTCCCTGCAGTCAGGTCATCGACTATCCCTATGCCAACAAAGTACTCTGGAAGGTCCCGAGATATTTCATCTGCAATAAAGATATTGTCGCACTCAACATTTCGGGCGACGTCTCGCAGGTAATCCACGAACGCACTTCCGATGTCAGGGCCAAATTCTGTTTCGGAATCGGCCCAGTGCCCGAAAAAATCTCGTTTCTCGATTGATTCTTCCTCCCAACAGGCAAGCTCCTCGGCCCGATGTGCGATAACTCCTGAAGAGTGGGAGCTCTCGCCAAACGAACGAACTTTATCCGCGGCCGCATTGAGCTCGTCGAGCCGTTTCCGTCGCCAAACGAGGCTTCCTTCCGCCATAAGCGCAACCAGCAGCGGGGCTATGACGATTTGGTCCCTAGTAGAAACTCCATAGATGTGCTCCACCATGTCGTAGGACAAAGCCGTGGTGGAATCGACCGTCTCTCTGAGCGTTCTGTAACCGAGTTCACGAGTCTCCTTCACGCTACTCGGTTCCCCGGACAGTGCCTCCACCGCAACTCCGAGCGCACGGGCGAGACACTGCGCCGTGTGCAAGCGCACATCGCGCGGCGCGTTCGACGCTTCAATGCGTTTGATCGTGGCGATCCCAACCGTGCTTGCCGTGGCAAGCGTGTCTTGGCTCAGACTGCAACGCTTCCTGAGCGTCTTCAGGGTTTCGGGATGGATTGCGACCATTGATCTTCTCCTCGACAAGTTCATGCTGGAGAAGATGGCACAATTAGATGCTTAATAATAGTATCATAATAGCATCATGCTCAGAGATGGTTCCAGACATAGGGAGAATACTGAGCCATTTGGTATCACATCACCGAGTCAGAGCGGCCCACGTATCGGGCTCTCGGCTATGCCCCGCCTTCCCCCACAAACCCGCCGACGATCCCGCAAGCCTCCGCCAGGCCCACGCGCTCCAGCGCGACGCCTTCGGGGAAGGCGCCGGCGAGGCGCGACGGCATCATCGGGTCGAGCAGCACGAAGACACCGCGGTCGTCGCGCCGGCGCACGAGGCGGCCGAACGCCTGGCGGAGCCTGAGGCGGGTCAGCATGTCGTCATAGTGCCGGCCGCCGAAATGCGCGCGTCGCGCCTTGTGCAGGATGGTCGGCCGCGGCCAGGGCACGCGGTCGAACGCGATCAGCCTGAGCGCTCGGCCCGGCACATCCACCCCGTCGCGCACCGCATCCGTGCCGAGCAGGCACGAATCCGGCTCGGCGCGGAAGATCTCGATCAGGGTCGCGACATCCATGCGGTCCACATGCTGGGCCAGCAGCGGGATACCGGCCGCGTCCAGCGGTTCCGCCAGACGCTCATGCACGGCGCGCAGCCGCGCAA
>MPNF01000481.1 GCA_002238885.1 Alphaproteobacteria bacterium bin95
GGCTGGTCGGCGGCCTCGACTGCTCGTGCCAACCGAAGCCGTTGACCTCCATCGCGAGCCCCCCGAGCTTGGCCATGACATTCGGGCAGGCGGCGACGGGCGCCACGGCCTCGCGCCAATGGCCGAACACCTCGTCGGCGCGCCCGGCATAGGGGCCGATCCCGATCGGCCCGCCGAAATGGTCGAGGATGAAGGTCTGGTCGGGGAAGTCGCGGACCAGCCGGGCCGCCTCCTCGAGTTGCGTGTGGTAGCACCAGAGCTCGAAGGTGAGTGCCCTCGGCGCGAGATGGGCAAGGCCGGCGCGGAAGCCGGCGCTGTCGTACAGGCCCGGCGGCGGCTCGGTGCGGTGGTTGGGCACTTGCCCGCTTTCGTGCCAGGTCACGCCCTGCCGGATGCCTCGGAACCGGCCGCGCCCTGCCTCGATCTGCGCATCGAGCACGGCCGCCGCGCTGTCGCCCCGGTCGAGATAGGCCGTGCCGACGATGCCGGCAGCAATCCGGACCGGTCCATAGCCGCCGGAGGCCGACATGGCGGCAATGCCGTTCACGAACTCGGTCTCGCCGACCGGGCGCATTTCTTCCGGCCCGTCGGCGCGGAACATCGCGCCGCACTCGATGAACACGGTGCTGACGACATTGTGGCCGCTGGCGAGGTCTTCCAGGAACTCGTCGAGCAGGTAGCGCGGCTGGACGAAATCCGGGCGCGCATCCCAGAGATGGTGGTGCGGGTCGCAGATCGGCAGGTCCGGCTCCAGCGCTTCCTCTTCCGTCAGCGCCAGCCAGTCCGCATTGTCGCTTGCCATCCTGTCGGGCTCCTTTTCCGCCGCTTCGGTGCTTCGGGATCAGGCGATGCGCGCGCGCAATTGCTGGCGCAGCACGTCGATGGGCATGGGTCCCCGGTCGGTCGGAACATACCAGAAGGTCCATCCGTTGCAGGCCGGCGCGCCCTGAAGCGCGGCGCCGACGCTGTGGATCGAGCCGCTGTGGTCGGCGGCGATCAGCGAGCCGTCGGCGCGCACCTTCGCCGTCAGGCGCCCGCTCCGGTCGGTCAGCACCTGCCCGACATCCAGCAGCCCCTGCTCGACAAGCGCGCCGAAGGGGATGCGGGGCTCGGAGCGCTTCTCCGGGATGGCAACCGTCTCCGGGTCGGCAGCCGGCTCGACCCGGCGGATCCGCTCGGCCGCGGCGGCCGCATAGGCCTCGTCCCGCTCGATGCCGATCCAGCGCCGGCGGAGCCGCTTGGCAACGACGCCCGTGGTGCCGGTGCCGAAGAACGGGTCGAGCACGACGTCCCCCGGTCGGCTCGACGCCAGGATTACCCGGTGCAGCAGGGCTTCCGGCTTCTGCGTCGGATGCAGCTTGCGCCCGTCCTGCTTCAGCCTCTCCTGGCCGGTGCAGATCGGCAGCATCCAGTCGCTGCGCATCTGGAGGCCGTCGTTCAGCGCCTTGAGCGCGTCGTAGTTGAAGACATAGCGCGTCTTCTCGCTGTGCGCCGCCCAGATGAGCGTCTCATGCGCGTTGGTGAAACGCCGGCCGCGGAAGTTCGGCATCGGGTTGGACTTGCGCCAGACGACTTCGTTCAGCAGCCAGAATCCGAGGTCCTGGAGGGCGGCGCCCAGGCGGTAGATGTTGTGGTAGCTGCCGATGGTCCAGAGCGTGCCGTCCGGCTTCAGTACGCGCCGGGCGGCGCCCAGCCAGGCGCGGGTGAATTCGTCGTATTCGGCGAGGCTTGCGAAGCGGTCCCACTCCGCCTCGACGCCGTCCACGCGGCTGTTGTTCGGCCGGTGCAGCTCGCCCTTGAGCTGGAGATTGTAGGGCGGATCGGCGAAGACGAGATCGACCGATGCCTCGGGCAACGCCTCCATCGCGGCGATGCACTCGCCGCATTCGATGTAGTCGGTTTTCAAGAAAAGCCGCCCTCTCCTGCCGGTGGCGAGTTTGAGTCCGGCTGAGCGTCTCGTCAAGAATCTTTCGGAATCAGCAGCTTGGAAACGGGTTTGAAAGTGCGGCGGTGACAGGGCGTCGGCCCGAGGCGGGCGAGCGCCGCCAGATGCGCCGGCACACCGTAGCCGGCGTTTCGCGCCCATCCGTAGCCGGGCCAGTCGCGGTCGAGCTCCGCCATGCGCCGGTCGCGCGCGGTCTTGGCGAGTACGGAGGCAGCGGCAATGCTGAGCGAGGCCGCATCCCCGTCGGTAACGGTGTGGACCGGACAGTCGAGGGCGGGCGCGTGGGTCCCGTCCACCAGCGCTGCCTCCGGCTGCATCGGCAGGGCCTCGGCCGCGCGCTGCATGGCAAGCAGCGCCGCCTGGAGGATGTTCAGCCGGCCGATCTCCTCGACCGACGCCTCGCCGAACCCGACCTTCACCAGCCGCACCAGCCGGCAATAGAGCTCTCGGCAGCGCTTCGGCCCGAGCTTCTTGGAATCGTCGAGGCCCAGTTCGGCAACCGCCGCGCGGCTCGCCTCCGGCACGATGACGGCCGCGGCCATGACTGGCCCCGCCAGCGCCCCGCGGCCGACCTCGTCCAGCCCCGCCACCGGCCCCCGCCAGGCCCGCTCCAGCGAAAAGTCGGGCATATCAGAGATCGAACCGCAATTGTCCGCCGGGCGGGCGGAAACGGGTTTCGTCCAGCACGCCGTAGCCGCGCTCAAGA
>MPNF01000482.1 GCA_002238885.1 Alphaproteobacteria bacterium bin95
CCGCAGGATTCCCATTCGAGCTTGTTGGCGACCACCTTGCCTCCTGGAGCGTACTCGGCGATCGCCTGGGACAAGTCCCGCTGGAGAGCGACACCGGCCGTTCGGCCGTCTGTGGACCGGACATCGAGCTCGACGACATCCACCGGAAACCCGTATTTGGGAATGACGGCCTTTCGGGAAAGAAAGTTGAGCGACCTTTCCTCTGCGATGGTCTTCATGCGCCTGCCGATGCGCCCGACCCAGCTGTCCTTGCCTTGCTCGAAATATTCCCTTCGAAGGGCCTCCATCGCGGTAAAGTCCGCGCTCACTTCCGCCTCCGCGAGAGCAAGGCGGCTGTCCTCGCCGGCTATGTTCACAATCCAAGCATCGTCGTCGAGACCGACCCGGACATGCATGTTCTCCGGAACGATGCGGCGCATCGTTTCCTTCAGTTCTCCGTTATCTTCGCAGAAGCCGAACAGGTCGCTCGTTGCACAAGGCGTATGCCAGCCACCCACAAACGTTTCGACGTTCTGGAATCTGACCGGGTCCTGCTTGAAGAACTCGGACAGGGCGACGGCAACCATATGGCGCAGAACGATCTTCTCGTTCGTCATGTGCAGACGCGGCGGATGGATAGCGCCGGCGATCACTCGGTCGACGGGCTCTTCGTAGTGATACAGGTCGTGGGGATTGCGGCGGCAGTAGGTCAGAACCAGACCAGGCGTGTCCCGCCGGCCCGCGCGCCCGGCGCGTTGAGCATAGTTGAAAGACTCCGGCGGGACGTTGCGGAGAAAAACCGAATCCAGGTCGCCAAGATCGACGCCGACCTCGAACGTGGTGGACGAGCTTAGAAGGTGGATGGTGCCGTTCTTGAACGCATCCTGCCTTCGGCGCGCTTCCTCGGCGTCGATCTGCGCGGTGTGTTCTTCCGCGCGCAGTTTCGCCGGCAAGACGGAACTCTTGTAGAGTATTCGGTAGTGGTTCTCTTCGAGGCGTTCCGGCAGAGCCGGTGAGAGAGTGCCGGGGCAGCGGTTTCGCGGGCAGACGCCTCGAACATTGTGACTGCTTACTGTCGCGCAGATGTCGCATTCCCAGATTTCGGCGGGATTGGCTGGCTTGATCCGGAGCCAACGTGAATCGAGCCGGAAAGTGCCGTTGTCCTTCGCGGGCAGCAGCACGGGATCCTGGCCACGCTCCCGGAGGGCGCGCCAGATACCGTTCATGAGTTTGCCCGACGCCGACCGCTTGTCGTCCCCGGACAGGCCGCTGTCCACGAGTAATCGGCTAAGAAAATGACTCACGATGGCCGATTGCGGGCCGCCCCATTGCTGGACATTGCGCCGCCGGCCCGGCGGCGCGCTGCTGAATGCCTGCTGCGGCCAGGGGGAGAGATCGTTCCATACTGGCGTTCCGGCGCCTTCGGGAAGGTCGATGGCGCGGCGCGGGCGCATCTCGTCCAGCAGATAGCCGGTCAAGACGCGCGCCTCGACTTCGGTGAGGTTCCATGGCGGCCGCAGCATCGCCTCCGGCAAACGCAAGTCCCGGGGCAGAGCAACGAACCACTTGACCAGCCCGACGCCGGCTAGGGACAGTCTATTCTCGTCGGTTATCGCCTCGCGCAGGATGGAGGTGAGCACCCGCCGGGTTCGCTGCTCCCGTGTGTCCGCTTCGCTGAACAGCCCGGCCGCATCCCACTTCCGGAGCAAACGGTTACGGAGATCGTCGATCGATAACCCCTCTTCGGCTACCGGTTCGGACATGATGGCCCTGAGAATGAAGTTCCGGTCGCGCAGCTTCCCGTAGGAATCCTCCGCGTACCACGCGAAGAAGGCGGCCTCCTGCCGGCTGTCGGCGAAGGCGAGAACCTTGCGTCGGCTCTCCGGAAGCAGTTCGTGGAGGGCAGTGGCAATGACGGTGTTGGGGCCGTCGGATCCGTGCACGATTTCCTGGACGGGATCGCCGACCCCGCCGCGCCGATAGCTGCAGACTGCGCACTGTTTCAGTTGGTCGGGGTATTGTTCGTGCGATTCGCACTTGCTCACGCGTATTACCGCGTCGCAGGCGCAGCCGGGCGTGGACCGCGATAGCGCGCCGCAGCGCCTACACAGCAATTCGTCTCCGTCCTCGGTCGGCAAGTAATAGTCGACGCCGAAGCCAGTATGGCTAGGGTCGCGGTCGGCCTCCCTGAGCCGCCCTCCGTGCTCGCGGCCCACATAGTAGTGCTGGCCGCACTCGCGACAGAGGGCGATCTCGAGCGGTTCGCCGGCTGGACCCTCGCCGGTCTCGCTCTTTCGATTGAGCACCACCGCATCGACGCCTTCCCGATGCACGAGGAAGGCGCCTTCGAGCGCGCGAAGAAAGGCGTGGTAGCGCCGGGGAGGTCCGTCGCGGTCGGTTCGAAGCGATTCCCCGAATACTATGGAGGGCGTCGAGAAGGGCTCTCCGAAGAGTTCTGTCGCAAACTCGGCAACCGCTCGCTTGTCTTCGCCGCCCTGGCCGGAGGTAATGGTCGCACTGGTGGCGATGCATCGGAACGGACCGCACCGTCCTCCGTCACGGAGGCGTTGCTTGAGGCGCCGGATCAGCATCCCCATTTCCATGCCCTTGGCGCCGCGATATTGATGCGCCTCGTCGAGGACGACGAACTGCCAATGCACACCTCGTCCG
>MPNF01000483.1 GCA_002238885.1 Alphaproteobacteria bacterium bin95
AACGCCAGGGTTCGATGAAGGAACCGGACCACAAGCCGCGTTGCGCTTCGCGAGCCTCGTCTTCGTCCGGGACATAGCGGGTGGAGTATTTGCGGAATGCGAGGGCGAGGCCCTGGCGGACGAGGTCTTGCTGCAGGTCCCGGCCGTTAGCGAAGCAGGCGCCGATCACGCGGCCGTATTTTCCGCGCCCGCTGACCTGGCAACGCACCGTGTTGCGGCCGACGAGCTTGCGCATGGCCTGGGTGGCCGCCTTTCCGCAAGCCCAGTTGCGGCCGCCCCGGGTGCAGGTCTGACGGGTCTCGGGGGCGTCTATCCCTTCCAGGCGAATGCGCTGTCCGGCGACGGCCAGGGTGTCGCCGTCTATGACGCGTACATCGCCGGTAAGTGTTTCGGCCCCGGCGGGGGCGAGGCAGAGCAGGATAGCTCCTGCTGCGAGAGCGGGTCGCAGGGCAGAGAGCCATAGCGGTGAGGTTGTCATTGCGCGTCATTCCGATGGCGGTATCGGTCGTGGTCGGTGGAGAGAAGCGGCCGGAGCCGTCTTCGAAGAATGACGGTCACATAACCTCTGCTGATGCCGACCCTGCCGGCGATGTCCCTGTGGGGTATCCGGAGGGTGGCTGCGAAAACTATCAAGTCGTCGCGGGTGCGGCGCCGGGCATGAGCCTCGCGAATGGTATAGGCAGCCCGGCATCGGGGGCCGCAGAATTTGCCGGAACGGGTCTTTGCCCGGCTGCCGCATTCGTTCGCGCACCAGGGCTTCCGGGCTTCGGTCCAGGCCTGCTGGCAGGCGGAACTGCAGAAGCGGCGGTGGCGCCGTGGCGTTGGGGCGTTGCAGCCAGGCGCCTCGCAGGAACGCTTATCGTCCGGGGCCGGTCGGACAACGACGTTCGAGACGGTTCTGGGGTGAATGCCATGGCAGGACGCAATGCGGCTGTGTGGTGTGCCTGAGGCAGCGTCGCGGGCGATTCTTCCATTGCGGTCGCCGTTGGCGACGGCCCAGTACCGGCGCGCGAACGCGTGATAGCAGGAGCGGGAGCAAAACTTGGCGCTGCCCCGCTTCACGGGCCTCGTACAGTTGGCGCACTTGTGGAGATGGAGGCGCCGGGAGGCGACAAAACAGGTATGGGAGCAGTAGCGGTTGGTTGACCGAGGGACCTTGTTGGTGCAGCCGGGCAGGTCGCAGAAGCGCGGAATTTGAGTTGGGCCGCGGGGCCAGGTCCAGCCCTCGCGGCGCGCGATGCCATAGACGGTGGAAGGCGCGAGGCCGTAATCCGCGGCAATAGAGCGGATGCTCTGTCCTATGGAAATCGCCCGGCTTATTTCGGCGTCCCGGGCGGCATACCGGCGTTTGGCCATGTCAGGGTCTCGCATTCGCCGAAGCGAGGCTGTCGGGCGCCGGTCCGGTCCTGAGCCTGGTCAGTATTCTCTGCTGCTGATCCGGCGCCATGCGCGCAATCTCCGACAGGTCCGCTTTCCGGTCGGCGATTGGCGTGGCGGCTAATGCCATCTGGAGCGGTAGGGGAATGAGTTCACCGATTCGCACGGTCTGCTGAATGGTCCTGGGGGTGCAGGCAATTCGGTCGGCAGCAGCCTCACTGAAGCTGGGAGCACGACCGGCCGGAAGATCAAAGTGAGGGATTTTCACTTTTGATTCTTGCCGGTAGGCCGCGGACTGCCGGTCGCCGCCATGGCAAGCCTCCGGGTAGAGCTGCTCGTATTGGGCCTTGGCGCGGACCAGGAGCTGCGCACGCTGCAGGCAGGGCAGTTCCCGGTAGGACGAGGTGAACGGCGCGAGGATCTGCGGGTCAGGAGTCGGTCGGCTGGTCGGCATTCTCTTGAGCCTTCATCAGTTCGAGCCAGGCCATGATCTCCTGGCGTTCGTCTTCGGTGGCTTGGATCCAGAGTGTCTGGAATCGCGCGAGCGGTGTTTTGCCGGCCTCGGCGTTGCCTTCGGCGCCGGGCGCGAGGTCTTCGCCCTCGTCGGAATTGTCACCCGGTGGGGATGTGGGGTCTTCGTCGACGCCGACATTGTCGTCGGGATCGGGCCTGAGAAGAGCGGCCAGGGACCTGGGCTCCTCGTCGGCTTCTCGGAGGGCATCGAGGACGCGGCGCTGCTCCTCTTCGTCCATGCGCGCGATCTTGTAGAGATCGCCTTCGCGGTGCGCGAGCGCGCTGTGCGCAAGCTCGTCCTGAAGCTCGGGGATGATGTTCTCACCGATCTTGAGGGCACGGCGGATCGTCCATGGCGAAAAGGGCGTGAAGCGCGCGGTCTCGGCAACGAATCCCTTCGGTCCGGGGGCGGCCTTGTATTCGGCGCTCTTCCGGTCGCCCCCTGGCCGGCTCCGCGGATAGAGGCGCTCGTGGATGTGTTTGCGGCGGGCCAGGAAGCGCCCGCGGTCGAGCGCGTTGAGCTCCGACCGCATGAGGTTCTCGTCGATTTCGAGCAGGTCCAGCTCGTCGGCGGTGAGCGCGTCGAGGACGAAGGCCTCGATCGTCGTCTGGCCGAGGGAACGCATCGCCTGGCAGCGGTGGGCGCCGGCGACAAGCAGGTAGCGGTCCTCGTTCAGGCTCCGGACCTGGATCGGGTTCTGGAGACCGTGCCGGCGAATGCTCTCCGCGATATGCGTG
>MPNF01000484.1 GCA_002238885.1 Alphaproteobacteria bacterium bin95
CCCACCACGCGCTTGAAGTCCCGGATCGGCAAGGCGACGCTCAGCACCAGCCCCCTCGCGCCGAGCGAGCGGACGACCTGGCCCGTGTCGCCGCGCAATGCTCCTTGGACCTCGCGATAGTCCGATGCCTTCTGTTCCGCGCGCTCCACATAGGGCTCGATGGTCTCCAGCTCCCGGAAGGCGAGGTCGAACAGCCCCAGCAACCAGCGCAGGGGCGCGCCGAAAATGTTCGAGTCGCCGGCCGGGGGCAGGGGCTCGCTTTCCACCGCGTCGCCGAAGCCGGAAAACCGCCGGCTGTCCAGCTGGAGCGTCCCGTCGAGGCCGAACACCCGCACCCGCATCCGCACCCGCAGGCTCGACTCCTCGATGAGCCGCCGCAGCAGGGGTTCGGCCCCCGTCGTATCCAGGGCAGGTTCGCCTTCGGCCAGAAGTTCCGTCGACGCATGCCCCAGAGCGACTGCGATGGTCCGGCCCTTGGCCTCGGCCAGGCGGAGTTCGGTCTCGATCAGTTCGCGCTTGTAGCCTCCGAGATAGAGCAGACTCGCCGCCAGGATGATGAGCGCAAGCAGGTTCACCGCCAGAAGACGGCGCATCAGCGGAGAGCGGTACCATCGCCTCGCCTTGCGTCGGACCGCCACGCCTCCGCCGTGCCGGGCCATCCTGCGGCTATGACAGGCGGTAGCAGTATCCGCCGCCGTAGAGCGTCTCGATCGAGGAGAAAGTCGAGTCCACAGCGCGGAATTTGCGGCGCATCCGCTTGATATGGCTGTCGATGACCCGGTCGTTGGCCATGGCATCGAGGCCGTAGGCCGCCGTCATCAGCTGGTCCCGGGTCTTCACGTAGCCGGCCCGGTAGGCGAGCGAATTCAGGATCAGGAGCTCGGTGACCGTGAGCTTCACCGTCTCACCCTTCCAGGTGCACAGGTGGCGGTCCGGATCGACGGTAAGGTCGCCCCTCACCAGCACATTCCGGGCGCCGCCCTCCCGGTCCAGTTCGTTGCGGCGCAGCAGGGCGCGAATACGGGCGATCAGCAGCCGCTGCGAAAACGGCTTCTTTATGTAGTCGTCCGCCCCCATGTTCAGCCCGAGTTCCTCATCCTGCTCGTCGACCTTCGTGGTGAGGAAAATGACGGGAAGCACGCTCTTCTCCCTGAGGCGCTGCAGCAGTTCCATCCCGTCCATGCGTGGCATCTTGATGTCCAGGACGGCCAGGTCGACGCTGTTGTTCCGCAACGCCGGCCAAGCTTGTTCGCCGTCCAAATAGGCGTGAACATCGAAGCCTTCCGCCTCAAGCGCCATCGTCACGGATGTGAGGATATTGCGGTCGTCATCGACGAGGGCGATTTTCTGTTTCATGGAGTTCCGACCCTCCCGCGAACATATTGCATCCGGAGCGTACGATCTCCAGATTCAATATGGCGGAATTCCGGCGAATAGCACATGAATTCCGCGCAAGATTGTCTTCGGCGCGTCATGACGGCGCATTGCACGGAGTATACCGCTTGCATAGAAGGCGCAGCAGCCGTTCCAATGCCCCGAACCCGCGACTCGAGGCCTTTATTGTCCTCTGACAAACGCCTGGCCGCAATCGGCATCACCGAACCCGGCGCCCTGCACTGGAATCCCGGCCGCGAGTCCCTGGTCGAGTCGGCGTTGCGCGCGGGCGAGGGCATGCTGGCGGCCGGCGGCGCGCTGGTCTGCCGGACGGGCAGGTTCACCGGACGGTCTCCCGAGGACAAGTTCTTCGTTCGCGATACGGTGACGGACAAGGGAATCGAGTGGGGCAAGGTCAACCGGGAGATGGCCCCGGAGAGCTTCGAAACCCTCCGCCGTCGTATTGTCGACCATCTCCAGGGCCGCGAACTCTATGTGCAGGACTGTGACGCGGGCGCCGACCCGGCGCACCGGCTTGCGGTGCGCGTGGTGACGGAGCAGGCCTGGCACAGCCTCTTCGCCCGCAACATCTTCCTTCCGCCGGCCGTCGGGCCCGGTTGCGATCCTGAATGGACCATCCTTCATGCGCCCAGCTTCTCGGCCGACCCCGAGATCGACGGCTGCCGGTCTTCGACCGTTATCGCCATCGGCTTCTCGCAGAAGCTGGTCCTGATTGCCGGGACTTACTATGCGGGCGAAATCAAGAAATCGGTCTTCTCGCTGCTGAACTACCTGCTGCCCGCGAAGGGCATCATGCCGATGCACTGCTCGGCGAATATCGGGCCGGAAGGCTCGGCTGTGTTTTTCGGCCTGTCCGGCACCGGCAAGACAACGCTTTCGGCGGACCCGAACCGCGAGCTGATCGGCGATGACGAGCATGGCTGGTCGGACACCGGCATCTTCAATTTCGAGGGCGGCTGCTACGCGAAGGTGATCGACCTCGACAGCGACGCCGAGCCGGAGATCCATGCGGCCAGTCACCGCTTCGGCACCGTGCTGGAGAATGTGGCCATCGACCCGGACAGCCGGGTTCTCGACCTCGCCAATCGCGATGTGACGGAGAACACCCGGTCTTGCTATCCGCTGGAATTCATCCCGAATGCCAGCCCGACGGGACTCGGGCCGCCGCCCAGGAACATCGTCATGCTGACGGCGGACGCTTTCGGCGTGTTGCCGCCGATCTCGAAGCT
>MPNF01000485.1 GCA_002238885.1 Alphaproteobacteria bacterium bin95
TCCGGGCAGGATGGGGCGGCGGGTGCGCAACTTGACCAGCGCGGCGGTTCCGCTGAGGCAGAGCTCCGCGGAGTCGGCGTCCGCCGCCTTGCAGAGCGCAGCCATCGCGTCCGCCAGCGCGGGCGTTGCCAGCCGTCCGGCGTCCTTCGGGTCGAGGGTCCAGACTTCCAGCGCGCCCGACTCCCGCCGGCGGAGCCCGGGCATTTCCGCGCTGAGGTCGGCGAGCCATTCCATCGCCATGTCGCGGCGGGTGAAGGCGAAGGCCATGCCGGCGGTCGGCCGCAAGCCCTCCACGGCGAGCACGGCGCCGCGAAACACCTCCTTCAACTTGCCCGTGGTCACGAGCGATTCGAGCTTTGCGGGCCCGCCCCTGGTGAGCGCCGCGCGGGCATAGCCAAAGGCGAGGCCCTCATGCTCGCCGCGAACCAGGTCGCCGCCGGTATAGTCCGACCAGCGGGCGAACATGCGCGAACGCTTCAGCACCTCCTCGGCGATTCGCCCGCCCGGCAGATAGTCGAAATCCCCGAGCGTCCCCAGCACCAGCGGCGCGAGTGCGCTCTTCTCACCCAGGAGCTGGCGGCGGGAGGGAGCGAGCGCCCAGACCAGCATGACCGCGAAACAGACTGCGCCCACAAGGACGAGAAGCTGGAAGCGGCTCTCTCCCAACCGCCAGCCTCCGGCCCAGGCAAGCAGGAGCGCGAGCCCGAAGGAAAGGCCGACCGCTAGCGTCGCGAACCCCCGCTGGCGCAGCGTCCGGTCGGTCTCCGCCCGACGTTGGCTGACCAGCGCCGCCGCCTCGCGAAGCTCACGCGTCGAAAGCGCCGTCATGCGGCGGGGAACCTTCGATTGCCTGTCATGCCGCCACGATAGCCGCTAACTCGTCCCGCCTCGACTCCCCGCGCGGAAGTGGACGTGCCGGGTAGGGGTCCCGCCTGCGAATAATGCCCTCAGTCAGCCACTACGAGGATTTTCGTGTCCGGTGAGCGATCTCGCGCCGACGTTCACTCTGGGTCGTCCGCCGGCTGGGCACTCGGCGCAATCCGGTCGACGATGCCCCCGGGAAACTTGTAGCCCTCGAAATTCGGCCGCCCAAATACTTTTCTGCACAGTTCGGTCAGCATTTCGATATCTTCCTCATCGTTATCCCACACGAATTCACCGCCTGCCTTTACCGCGCCCCACATCAAATTGGCCATGAAATTACTTACTCCGTTGTTCTTCAGAAGTGTAAAGAACAAGTCGTCTGTAATGTCCCTGTCCGCTTGGTGGTTATAGTACATCCAGTCATGGATGAGCGACGGCAGCATCACGTCCGGATGAAAGGGAGTATAGGTAAACATCCACGCGGGCGCCGGGATGCTCGCTCCGTCGAATCTGAAATATTTGGGCACGATCACCGCAATATTATCGAGCTCCAGCTTGTAATCGCGGGACAGCTCGTAAGTGTTTTCCGTTGCATGCGGGATGACGATGGGTTGCTTCAGGGCCATGCGGAGATTCCCGGAGTCAGGTTGAGACCCGCTGCGGGCAGGCGACAGCGAACTGCCTGGCCGTGTCGAGGCTTGAAGGTGAGTGGTCGAAAACACCCGCCATCGCTGCCGTCGCCCCTATCGAAGGAGCCAACAGGAAGTATTGTGTATGTTTGTTCATTATATTGCAAGAATAGATATTGTCATTCTATTCATGTGCGGAAGCATTCGACCGACCGCCGAAATTCAGAAACGGGGGAGCCGACCTCGTTGCCGCGCAGGGGGCGCGGTCCATCGTCTCTCATGCCGCAAAAGGGCGCATCCGGGTCGGAAACGGGCGTATTGCGCCCGCCTGTCCTGTCACGCTCTCCGTTCAGCAAACAGGGGAGGACGGCCATGACCGGATCGTTTACCGAGCGCCTGGCCGCCGGCGAGGCGTTCATCCACGGCAGCGGCTATCTCTTTGAGATGGAGCGGCGCGGCTACCTTGCGGCCGGCGGTTATGTGCCTGAAGTCGTGATCGACCATCCGGAGGTCGTCGAGCAACTGCACGAGGAGCTGGTGCGCTGCGGTTCGGATGTGGTGCTCGCCTTCACCTATTACGGCCACCGCGAGAGATTGCGCCTTATCGGCCGGGAACACCTGCTGGAGCAGCTCAACCGCGACGCCATCGCCATCGCCCGCAGGGTCGTCGACCGCCATCCCGGCACGCTGCTCGCCGGCGGGACCTGCAATACCAACATGTACGACCCCGATGACCCGGCGACGGATGCGACCGCCCGCGCCATGTTCGAGGAGCAGGTCGGCTGGGCGGCCGAAGAGGGCGTCGATTACATCGTCTGCGAGACCCTGTCGCATCTCGGCGAAGCCAGGATCGCCATAGACGTCTGCAACCGGGCGGGCCTGCCCCTGGTGCTCGGTTTCGCCATCCACCGCTCGGGCAGGCTCAGGGACTTCGACGGCTCGCTCGCCGAGGCCTGCCGCATCTGCCTGGACGAAGGCGCGCATCTGGTCGGGTTTAACTGCCACCGGGGGCCGGCGACCATGTACCCGCTCCTCCGCGAGGTTGCCGAAGAGGTGGACCCGGCGCGGCTCTGCACCTGGGCCGTTGCCTACCGCACAACCGCGCTGCAGCCGGCCTTCGGCG
>MPNF01000486.1 GCA_002238885.1 Alphaproteobacteria bacterium bin95
GCGCGCCTGATTGCGCCTGCGCGCGCGTGAACCGGGCAAGTGCAGGACACACGTCTCCCGTCAGCTTCTCGGGTGTCTTTTCGCGACGGCGCCGGCGCGAACGGCGGAGTGGCTCCCGGTATGCCGCTGCCTCCGGTCCCATTCTAGCACAGGTATTTCAGGGTCAAGCCAGATTCGGGAATTATTTCAAATTTCAGTGAACAAATTCTCGATTCCGGCTATACCTCGGCCCGGCACGGTTATCGTCGGCGCTGCGCCTGCACATAGCTTTCGAGCACGCGGTTGATCCGAGTCTGGTACCCTTTGCCGGGCGCGCAAAAATAGTCCAGCACCGAACGCCTGATGCGCATGGTGACCTGCTCCGTGCGGTCGGGCGGGGCGAATTCGGCCTCGCGCCAGAAGTCCGCGTCCAGTTCCGGGATGTCGTCGAAGTCGATCTCCGCATCCTCGACGGACGCAATCCCAGCCGGCGTCAGGGGTCTTGCGTAACCGCTCATTGCAGGTCTGCCTTTCCTTGTGGGACACCCGACGCGCGCGACTTCCCGGAAGCACGCGAATTGGGGCTTTCGGAGTTTCTTGTAATCATAAACCGAGTCCCGGTTCGATTACTGTCGGCTGTTCAATGATTAGCGGCGGGGTCCCGATGCTGCGGCTCTTGCTTATTAGTCCGGCATCGAATGTGTTCAGAACACGGACTTTCGCAGCGAGTGCGGATACCACATGAATTGCATCCTTGGGACGGATACCGTGATCCCATACCAGGTCTCGCGCCGATTCGCCGACCCGCCGTGTGACAGGCATCGTATGGATGAAACTCTTCGCAAAGAGTCCTTCAACCCTCGCGCGGCGAGTCTCCGGCAAGGCATCCCTGGGCCGCAACATCAGAACTTCTGCAAGCGTCAAAGCGCTCGTGACGATTTCAACCTGACCGCGTTCGGCCAACATAAGGATGTCGTCGCATTTTCCGACCTTGTCCGGCTCTTCCTGTAACCAGCCGAGAAAACAATCCGAATCCCAATAGCACCGATCGACCATTATTCAGTACGTAACAGACCACGGAACTCTTTGAGCGGGGTTTCGTCGTAAGGAAACAACTCTACTTCTTCTGCCCTGATACTCATTGGACGCCCTTCCGCGTCGTAGTGAACCATGCCGTGAGCGGCAATTCTCCGCCTCCACATTTTCTGCATGGTATCCACGAGGTCAGGTGGAACGCTGCAATTGACACCTTTGTCCCAAATCGGCTCATAGATCGTGAAGTGGACACTGCCCCTGGCGCTGAGCGTGTCGAGTTTCCCTTCTACAGTTCCATATTCTGTGAAAGGGCCGGTTTCGGAGGATTGCTCATCGTCGCTATCGCGCAAGCTGTCGCAGTCCTCTTGCCCTATCCAGATCCGTGTTCCCTCAATGGACTTGGGGAAACGGCGAAAACGATTCACCGTTCTTTGCGGGGGCCGCCGAAGAAGCGTGCGAACCGTATGTACTGCCTTGGGATCGGTCGCCGGTGCAATATCGGCGCGGATCAGCTGGCTGCCTCTTGCTACCGAGATTTCCCAGCCGACTGCCCTCTTGTCCCCGCAGGCGTCTTTCGCAATGCCGTCCAGCAATTCCGCAAAAGCCCGGACAGCCTTGAGAAACTCCGGGGCCGGGACTTTGTCCGGTCCAAGCTCCAGGGTCATGTCATGGACAATGTCATCCGGCGCCGCCACGGGTAGCTCCTCCAAAGCCGTTGAGAATGCTACTCCGCGCGCGACTCGCGGTAAAGAACTCGCTTACCCATCGGGTCCCAAGCGCTTTCGACGCTGTCGCATTTGGCGTCAACCGTACCCAAAACCTCCACTAAATCCCGCTGCGCAACTGCTTTTTGGGCCGGGCATGGGTACGGAGCAGGCAACCGTGACCCACGCCCGTGAGTCACACCCCCGCCAGGATCATCTCCGCGGCTTTCTCGCCGATCATGATGGAGGGGGCGTTGGTGTTGCCGGAGGTGAGGGTGGGCATGATCGAGGCGTCGGCGACCCGCAGGCCCTCCATCCCGTGGACCCGGAGCCGGTCATCGACCACGGCCATCGGGTCGGAGCCCATCTTGCAGGTTCCGACGGGGTGGTAGGTCGTCTCGGCATTCTCCATCACCCAGGCGAGCAGCTCACCGTCGCTTTCCAGCTTCTCTCCGGGCGCCATTTCCTCGCCGACGATACCGGCGAGCGCCGGCGCACTCATCAGATCGCGCGTCATGCGCATGCCGCCCAGCGTGATGACCCGGTCGATCTCGGCCGAGAGGAAGTTGAAGCGGATTTCCGGCGGCGCGCCCGGGTCGGCGGACGACGCATGGATGCTGCCCGTGCTCTCCGAGCGCAGCGGATGGGTGATGACCGTCACGCCCGATTCCTTCGCCAGCTTGAAATTCGGGGTGGCGACAAACGGGATGAACGACATCATGGCGTCCGGGCTCGCCAACCCCGGCCGGGTGCGGATATAGGCGCGGACCGGCGAGGCGGGCAGGCTCAGCAGACCGGTCTGGGCAGCCACGAATTTCAGCGCCTGCCAGACGAGGCCGAGGCCGCGGGCCCTGTCATTGTAGGTA
>MPNF01000487.1 GCA_002238885.1 Alphaproteobacteria bacterium bin95
GCGAACGCCGCCTCGTCCAGGCCGCGCACGGAAACGGCCCCGCGCCGGTGTGGGATGCGCTCGAAACCGATCCCGTGCGCGCGTCCTGCCTGCGCGCGCCCGACGACTACAATGACTGGGCGTGGCGTGGAATAGAGCCCTCGGCTCCCTGAGCGTTTCGACCTTTACGCCTCCGCGAATTCGAGCGGTATGCCGCAGGCGTCGGCAGGAGCGATGCGGATGCAGCCGGGCGCCTCGGACGCGGGCGCGATGCCGCCCTGCCGGAGCGCCGCTCTTGTTGCCTCGACGGAGGCGACCTCGATCCTGAGGCCCAGATAGAAGGGCCGCGCGGGCAGCGGATCGGGCAGCGGTCCGTAGGGGCCGGCGCTGTCCGCTGCGCCTGCCGGCGTCGCCAGATAGACATGGCCGCGCCCGATATCGAGCGCGCCGCCGGCCGCCGGGCGGCCGAGCAGCCGCGCCCAAGGCCCGGCCACCGCCTCGACATCGTCCACGACGGCGGCGGCGGCGGCGAGGTTGCGCGCGCCGTTCCCGTGGTCCATCGAGCCTGGCGGGCGCATCAGCTCGGGCGTCTTGTGGCCGCAGAGGAAAGTGCCGAGGTTTCCCGTCTCCGCCTCCGGGATCTGGAGGTTGCGGAACCGCACGATCGCGTCGGGCCGGTCGGTCAGCGGCCGGGCGAGGTCGTCCGGCCCGGTCGGTGAGAAGCCCTGCGCCTCGATATCGGCGCGGGCGGCGTCGGCGTCCGGCGTGCCCAGCGCAATCTTCACCAGCCCCTCGCCGCGCGCCTCCAGGAACGCATCGAGCCCGAGCGTGTCGAGCTTGTCCGGCTCGTTGATGCCGAGCAGCTCCAGATAGCTGTCAGCGAACATGATGCAGTGGTTCGCCGTCGCCTTGCCGACATGGTTGCCGAGCGGGGCGGCGGTGAAGCCGAGGCGCTCGAACTGCGCACGCGCCGCGTCGAGGTCGCGGACGCCGATAATGGCATGGTCGATCCCCCGGATCGCATCGGTCATTGGGTTTCTCTCCCTGTTTTCGTTCAGCGCATGGCGGCGGCGATATTGCCGCCGTCCACGGTGAGCACGGCGCCCGTGGTCTTGCTCGCACGGGCGAGATCGACGAACGCGCGGGCGACATCCTCCGCCAGCACCTCGCGGCCAAGCAGGTTGCCGCGCATATAGTCCTCTTCGCTGACGCCGCGCGCCTCGGCCCGCGCCGCCACCATGCCGTCATCGAGCAGGCCGCTGCGGATGCGGTCGGCATTGACGGCGTTGGCGGCGATGCCGTCGCGCCCGTAGTCGATGGCGTATTGGCGCATCAGGGCCAAGGTTGCAGCCTTGGGCAGGCCGTAGGGGCCGAAATCGGGGCCGGGATTCACCGCCTGCTTCGAGACGTTGAACAGCAGGCTGCCGCCGGTGCCCTGCCCCTGCATGATCCGCACTGCCGCCTGGGCGGCGGTCTGGTGGGCGAAGAAGTTGAGCTCGAAGCTCTGCCGCAGCAGCGCGTCCTCGACTTCGCCGATGCGCCCCTGCCAGGCCGCGCCCGCATTCGAAACCAGAACATCGACGCCTCCGTGGCGCCGGCAGACTTCCGCGAAGGCCGCCTCGACCGCTTCCAGTCGGGTCACGTCGCATTGGAGGATGTCAGGGCCGGCCTCCAGGTCGAGGCCGACCGGCTCCGCGCCCTCGGCGCGGAAGGCCGCCATGATGGCCTGCCCGATGGCACCGGCCGCGCCGGTGACGACCGCGACCTGGCCTGCGAGCGGCGGGGGCGTAGCCCTGCCGAGCTTCGCCTGTTCGAGCGGCCAGTATTCGATGTCGAACAGGTCCTCCTCGCCGATGCTCGTAAACCGCCCGATGCGCTCGGCGTTGGCAATGACCTCAATGGCAGCCTCGGCAATATCGGCGGCGATGGCCGCCGCCTTCGCGTCCCCGCCCGCCGCGAAGAGGCCGACGCCCGGCGCGAGCAGCACGCGCGGGGCGGGGTCCAGCGCAGTGCGGCTGTAGTCTGCCCGCGCATTGCCGCGCTCGAAATAGGCCCGGTAGTCGGCCTCGAACCGCCCGATCGCCGCTTCGGCCCCGCGCGCGAACTCGTCTGGCGCGTCCGCCTGCGCCGGCGGCAGCAACACAGGCCAGGACTTCACCCGGAGCGAATGGTCGGGCGTGACAGTGCCCGCCAGCCCGTAGCGGCCGACTTCCTCTCCGTCCACGAAGCGCCGGACATGCGCCCCGCCCCGGAAAGTGAGCACGAAGCGCTTCGTCTCGCCGCCGGGCTTCCCAGCCGAACGCGAGAGCAGGCCGCGCAACAGCGGCGCGATCTGCTCAGGCTCCGCCGGCCTGTCCGGCAGCACAGCGCTCGCGAAGACCTTCGCCGGGGCCTTCGCCAGATGCGCTTCGGCGCGGTCGGCGAGCCGGATCATGCGCTCATAGGCCTCGCGAGCCGTCTCGCCGAAGGTGAACGCGCCGTGGTTCAGCAGGATCATCGCCTCGCAGTCCGGCGTCTCCTCGAACAGTTCCGCCGCTTTCCGGGCGAGCGCGAAGCCCGGCATGATGTAGGGCACCAGCACGACCTTC
>MPNF01000488.1 GCA_002238885.1 Alphaproteobacteria bacterium bin95
AAAGGCGGCCCCCGCAAGCCGCCTCTCCCTGCACCCATCATACCACATTTTCTCACAGGTCAAGCCACGATAGAGAAATATTTCAAAACATCGTGAACGAATTGCGTCTTCCGATGGAAGCGCTGAAATACGCCGTGAAGCTCCTGCACGGGCGGCCCGTCAGTCCCGGTAATCCCGAACCGCCTTCGGGTCGAGTCGGTGTTTTCCTTACGGGCTGCGGCGAACCTGTTCGACTCTCCGCGTGCCGGTCAGCTCCACCAGGCGGGCCCGAGCCATACGCAAGAGACCCGCCGGAAGCATCCCGAAGGCCCAACGTCCCGGGGCGACCGGACGAAGGTCGGGCCCCGGCCACTCAAACCGGTTTACCTCCGAGAACACGATCCATGACCGGTCGGCATCGAGGCCCAGACGGCGTTTGGTCTGCGGCGGGATTTCGACGGCCATTGCAGGATCGTCGGGCGGGCGGTGCGTGACCGGGGCCACTAGAACCGCCTTGCCGCCGTCGGGCTTGTCCTGCGTCGCCAGGACAACCACGGCAGGGCGGTATTTGCTCCCTTCGTCCCGACCGCGACTCGCTTCAGAGTGCCAGAGATAGGCGTAGCTGATGACGAGGCCCGGTTCGGGCTCAGGAATCGGCGCCATGCCTGACGGTCAGTTCGTGATCGTACCGGGCGGCTTCGGGCGGTGGTTCCGCCTGCGCGATTGCTTCGACCTCGGCGTCGGACAGCTCCTGGACGGCAAGAGCCTGACGGTCCCGCCGCTTGAGGCGGTCATATTCCTCGACCGACAAAATCACCAACCGGTCCCTGCCATTGCGGGTAATCGACAAGGGAGCCTTGAGCGCCTCGTCTTGAAAGCGCCCGAAATTCCGTTGGAATTGGCCCGATGTGACTCGTTGCATACCGTTAGTCCCAATTCATCTTCTGCGGATAATACGTATTACACGTAGAAAATTCAAGCAGGATAAGAACAAACCGGCCCAAATAAGCATGAAAAATTCGAGCACTACGATATGCGGGACGAATACTTCATGCTCGTAACGTATTCAGGGAAGCGCCGCCGCCCGCCTTGCCCCCGCGCCGCCGCCTAATTTCCCCGTCTCCCGCAGCCCTCTCCGGAAACCCCTGACCGCCTTCTTCCTGCCCGTGCTTGCCATGCTGGCGGCGTTCGGGCCGCTTTCCATCGACATGTACCTGCCGGGCCTGCCGGCCATCGGGCGGCCATTGTCACTTGCAGATGTTAACGCGCGGCGTTATTATTCGCGCGATGGCGCAATTCAGGGACAGGAGTACGGAGAGGGTCTTTGCCGGCGAGATTGTGCGAAACCTGCCTCCGACAATTCTGCGCCGCGCGCATGCGCCTGCAACGAATCGTGGCGGCGCGGGCGTTGTCGGATCTTCGAATTCCGCCGTCCCATCGCCTTGAGGCCCTGAGCGGAAACCGCAAGGGGCAGCACAGCATACGCATCAACGACCAATGGCGGGTTTGCTTCCGCTGGACAGGGCAGGGAGCCGTTGAGATCGAAATCGTCGACTATCACTGAAAGGGCGCTCAACCCTGGTCCCGAATCGTCATCGGGCCCTCATTTCCGTAAACAGCCAACGGAGTTACCCATGGCCGACGCAATTCATCCCGGGGAGCATCTGGCGGAGCTTCTCGATGAACTGGGAATCAGCCAATATCGCCTTGCCAAGGCCATCGGCGTTCCGCCGAGGCGCATCAACGAGATTGTGCATGCCCGCAGGGCGGTAACGGCCGATACCGCCTTGCGCATGGGCAAGGCTCTGGGAATGACGCCCGACTTCTGGCTCAACCTGCAGGCCATGTACGATCTGGACCGCGCCAGAAGCACGCTCAGCGTGGACGCCATCGAGCCCCTGGTCGCAGCGTGAGTGGGGCAGGCAGGGGGACGCCGCCCGCTTGCCCCTGCGCCACCGCCGCCTAATTTCCCCGTTTCCCGCAGCTCCCTCCGGAAGCCCTTGGCCGCCTTCTTCCTGCCCGTGCTTGCCATGCTGGCGGCGTTCGGGCCGCTTTCCATCGACATGTACCTGCCGAGCCTGCCGGCCATCGGGCGGGAGTTCGGGGCGTCCGCCGGCGATGTGCAGCTCACGCTTTCGGCTTTCTTCGTCGGCTTCGGCATCGGGCAGCTTCTCTACGGTCCGCTGTCGGACCGCTACGGGCGCCGGCCGATGCTGCTCTTCGGCGTGTCGGTCTATCTCGTGGCGAGCGCCGGGGCGGCCTTCGCGCCGGACATCGGGGCGCTGACCGCGGCGCGCTTCTTCCAGGCGCTCGGGGGCGGGGCGGCGACGGTGATCGCGCGGGCCTCGGTGCGCGACCGTCACAGCGGGACTGAAGCGGCGCGGATGCTGTCCACGCTCATGCTCATCATGGGCGCGGCGCCGCTGCTGGCGCCGTCGCTCGGCGCGCAGGTGCTGCAGTTCGCGGACTGGCGCGCGATCTTCATGCTGCTGGCGGGCTGGGGCGGGCTGGCGCTGCTGGCGGTCGTCTTCCTGCTGCCGGAGACGCGCCCGCCGGAGATGC
>MPNF01000489.1 GCA_002238885.1 Alphaproteobacteria bacterium bin95
AGGAACATGAGGTGATGGAAGAGGTGATGGCGCGCGGCGTCACCTTCGTCATGGGCACCCGCGCCGGCGCCGGACGCCTCGTGCCGCTGGAGCACCGCCGGCCGAAGGGCACGGTGCTGGCCGACAATCTGACCGTCCAGAAGGCCCGCATCCTCCTCATGCTCGGCCTCGGCCGCACAAAGGACCCCGAAGAGCTGCAGGCAATGTTCGAGCGCTTCTGAGGGGGCGGCGGCAATCGGCACAGGTTCCGATCGACGACCGTTGGTGTGAGTCGTCGATTGAGCGCTTTGGCGAGTTGAAAAATTTGGGGACCGGGCAAGGCAAACCGCCAGGGCCTGACGTTGATCCAGATTATCGGCATGTTCCCGGACGACTCAGCGGCCGAGGCGTGGTTTATCGAGCGCCGCTGGCCTGACGGTCCCTACTGCCCGCACTGCGGGTCGTTCAATGTCCAGAGCGATATCAAGCACAAAGCCATGACGCACCGTTGCCGGGATTGCGGGAAGCGCCCGATGTTCTCGCTCAAGCCTGGCGCCTCTGTCTATACCGATGACGCGGCCGCCTATCGCGGCATGGCCGGTTTCCAGCATGAAGCGGTCAATCACTCGGTCGGCGAATATGTCCGCGACATGGCTCATACCAACGGCATCGAGTCCTTCTGGGCCATGCTGAAACGCGGCTATCAGGGAACCTTCCACCACTTCAGCGAAAAGCATATGGACCGCTACATCGGCGAGTTCGCGGGCCGGCACAATGTCCGCCCGCTCGATACAGCCGACCAAATGTCTTCTATGGTGGAGGGGATGGTCGGGAAGCGGCTCCGCTATCCCGACCTGATCGCCAGATAGCACGGCCGCCCGCAAAGCACCGTGAAGCCTCCCTGACTCCCGGCAACATCATAGCCGGGAGGTTAGGCATGCCCAACCCAGAAATGGCAGAGCGAACGCCCTGCGAATATTGCGACTCCCCTGGGGGGAAGAAGACCTACAAGAATCAGATTTCCATGCCCATCAATGGGCGAGTGCGGTGCATCGACCGCTGCATTCATCAAATCGTGGCCGCGCTGAACGCCGGGGGCATTGGAACCGTCGCCAGTTGCTGCGGCCACGAAGAGATGAACGGCAACATCATCCTCGAAGACGGCAGGGTCCTAATCATCCTCCCGGAGACACCCGGAGACATGTCCAAGTGGGGGAAGGTGATTAGGCGTCAGGATGTATGACAAGCGGGCGAACAATGCGCACACCCGTTGGCCGTGCGATATGTCCGCTTCGCCTCTCTCACTGCCGGGGCACAGCTTGTGAAGTTTCCAAGATAGGTCGTGTTGTTCGCTAACCCGAGCCAATAGCATCCCTCTACATGGACTTCATGATCGCCATTCGCTTGCGGGTTGTTGTTCACATAGTAGCGGGCCATGTCAGCCACCTCGCTTCTTGAGGAAGCGCACTTGCACAGCATATTTGGGGGGGCTACCATGCCCTTGCGTTGCTGCTGTTCGGTGCGTCTTCAACGGTTTCACCGGACCCTGCGCAGTCGGAGACCGGGACTCATCCTCCCGGTCTTCGGCACATTTGGGCCACGCCGCCTTTCTCAGCCGCGCAAGCAGAAGGTTATCAGAGACATTGCCCATAAGCAATTGAAATTAAGGCATTTTTTCAAGATTGGCTCTGAAACATTCGTTCAAATACTAGATCCAGTATGGAGCTGTAAGCCAAGCAAGACGGCTATTCGCGCGCCCTTTTCGTGTTGCCCCGCGAATCGGGCCATGTCACCATCGCCGTCTAGGAGGCTGCCCCCATGAACAAACGAGCCCCCATGCCCGTGGCGGATCGCCCGGCCGTCCGGCTGAAGCCGTCCAGCTACCAGCCGGGCAAGGCGGAGCTGGAGGCCGACGTTGCCATTGACGAGAAGCCGGAGCGGCTTGCCGAGGTCGCGTTAGGCGTCGTCACCATTCAGGCCGACGACTACAAGGGCGCATGATCGCGGCGCTCTGAGAGAAAGACGGTGGATTGGCGGCGATGGTGGCTCGTAGGGCGGCGCCTATGGGTAGTCTTATCCATTGTCTGGACGGCATGGGTATGGATCGTTGCGTTTCTTGATTCCCCTGGGGCGCTCCCAGGCCACTTTGGCGATCCGCTTGCGGCGGCAATCACATGGACTTTAGCGCCGCAATTGGCGCTCTTGTGCGGATGGCTCACATGGCGCTGGTTGCTGCGTCCGACGTTCCGTTGGATTCTGGCACCTTTGAAGAAATGACCCGGCTACCGTTGTGAATTTCGTATATGATTCCAAAAAATTTCTGGTATTTTTGCTTTTTGTTCCTATAATTGCTTGACATCAGGGAAAATATGCTAGTATGAAGCTGGAAGAAGCGGTATCCGGAGCCGCTTCTCCGGCGTCGCGCGGCCGGGCGGCGTCATTTTCGAAAACCCCCTGAGAAACGCACGGGAGAGGTGCGTCCGCCGCCTCGCGCGCGCAATCAGGTGCGCGAACCGCGCCGGCGCCAACGGGCGCCCCCGCCCGCGCGCGATACGCGC
>MPNF01000490.1 GCA_002238885.1 Alphaproteobacteria bacterium bin95
GTCGATCTGGAGAACCAGGTCATCACCCGCCCCGACGGCGAGGAGATCGCCTTCGAGGTGGACCCGTTCCGCAAGCACTGCCTGCTGAACGGCCTCGACGATATCGGCATGACCATGGAGCGCGCGACAAGCATCGACAGCTTCGAATCCGCCGACCGCATAGCCCGCCCCTGGCTCTACGCGGAGTAGTGCGGGGGCGGCGCTTTGACCTTCCGGCTGGTCGATGCCGGATGGGCTTCGGAATTCGAATCCGCTTTGGGTTTGGATTCCAGCGGGCTTTGCGTCGTATGCCCTTTTATCAAGATCGGAGCCGTGACTCGCCTGCTTTCGTCCCGACCAGGCTCAATTCGCGTCATTACCCGTTTCAATCTTTCGGACTTTGCCGAAGGCGTTAGCGACTTAAGCGCGTTGCAAAGGCTGCATGATGTGGGCGCCAAGATTCGAGGTATCCGCAATCTTCATGCCAAGCTCTACCTGTTCGGCAAGAGTCGCGCGGTCGTCACCTCGGCGAATCTCACAGAAGCAGGTCTTGGCCGAAATCACGAATTCGGCATGATTACAAATGACGCGGCAGCGATCGGCGTGTGCCAAGACTATTTCGACAACCTTTGGTGGCGCGCCGGCACCGACTTACAGCCCGGCCGGCTGAGCGAGTGGCAAGACATAATTACCGCATATCGTGCGGCAGGCGGCCGACCGAACGGACCGACCGGCCTTGCCGACTTCGGTGCGGAAGCCGGCATTGGCGAACCTCCAAGAGGTCAAACTTCAATGACTGTTACCGATGCGGCTCAAGCGTTCGTGAAATTTCTCGGCAACCGTCGCAACCGTGTCCCGTCAACATGCCCAACGATAGAGGAGCTTAATCGGGCGGGCTGCCATTGGGCTCTGGCCTATCCCAAGAACAAACGGCCTCGAAGCGTCGAGAATGGAGCCGTGATGTACATAGCCCGGCTGGTCGAAGGACGGGATATCCGCGTCTTCGGTCGGGGCATTGGAATGGAATACATTTCGGGCCGGGACGATGCCGCACCGGCGGATATCGAACGACGTAGCTGGAAATCGACTTGGCCGCACTACGTCCGCGTCCACAATACCGAGTTTGTTGCCGGCACAATGCAGAACGGCGTTTCCCTCAATGAGCTGATGGAAGCTCTGGGGCCGGATTCTTTTGTTTCCACGCAACGGAACGCCGAGACGGGTTCAGGAAACACCGACCCACGCCGCGCCTATATGCGGCAGGCCGCCGTAAGGCTTTCCGCTCAGGGGTTCGCATGGCTCGACGAACGGCTTGAGGATGCCTTCCGCCGATACGACAAGATTCCCCGGGCAGAACTCGATAGGCTGGATTGGCCGGATATACCGGATATACCGGATATACCGGTGTAGTTCCGGTCCGGCGCTATCTCCGCCGCTGTTCCAGAATCAGGGCTTTCAATTCCTGC
Source organism: Alphaproteobacteria bacterium bin95 (assembly GCA_002238885.1). Taxonomy (GTDB): domain Bacteria; phylum Pseudomonadota; class Alphaproteobacteria; order Bin95; family Bin95; genus Bin95. The sequence continues at coordinate 1,446 of MPNF01000490.1, forward strand.
AGCCCGGCCCGCAGTTCCGCCTGGCCCGCTTTCAGGTCTTCGATACCCACCTTCATTTCTTTCACGTCGGCCTGCAGTCTGGTCACGTCGGTTTGCAGCACGGCGATGGCGGCGCTGTTGGCGTGCGTCTGGAAGGCCATCCATCCGAACAGGGCAAGGAAGCCCGCGGCGAAGACGCCGGAGAAGGTGACCGCCAGCGGATGGACGCCATAGCCGGAGCGCCGCCCGTCGGCGATCAGCCGGCGGAGTTCCTGCAATTCGGCGGCGCTGAGCGGAGCGTCCGGGCTGTTGGCGGCCACCGGCTGCCTCCCTGTCGAAATCAACGGGATTATGGCGTTCCGGGCCGCCGTCGGCAAGGATTACCCGGCTCTACACGCCCTCAAGATCGAGCGGCAGGCCGGTGTAGTTTTCAGCGAGGCTTTGGCGGGCGGCGTCGGAGCCGAGCATGTATTCGAGCTCGGCGCCCTGCAGGCGGCGCTCGAACTCGTCATGCGCCGGGTCGCGGTGCAGCAGGCGCGTCATCCACATGGAGAAGCGCTGCACCTTCCAGACGCGCGCAAGGCAGGTTTCCGAATAGGCGGTGAGGCCCGCCTCGTCGCCTTCCCGGTAGTAATGGACGAGCGCCCGGGCCAGTGCCACCACATCGGCGAAGGCCAGGTTCATGCCCTTCGCGCCTGTCGGCGGAACGATGTGGGCGGCGTCGCCCGCGAGGAAGAGCCGCCCATAGCGCATCGGCTCGGCCACGAAGGCGCGCATCGGCGTCACCGACTTGAGCCGCAGCGGCCCCCGGTTCAGCCTGACGGCGAGGCGCCGGTCGAGTTCGTCCCAGAGCTCGTCGGCGGTCCACTTTTCCGGGTCCTCGTCCGCCCGGCATTGCACATAGGCGCGCGTCAGCTCGGGCGAGCGCATGCTGAACAGCGCAAATCCGGCCTCGTGGCGGGCATAGACGAGCTCGTCCTGGAAGGGCGGCGCCTCGCCGAGCAGGCCGAGCCAGGCATAGGGGAACTCGCGGTGGAAGAGCGTCAGCGCGTCGGGCGGGATCGCAGCGCGCGAGACGCCGTGATAGCCGTCGCAGCCGG
>MPNF01000491.1 GCA_002238885.1 Alphaproteobacteria bacterium bin95
CGCCACCCAGTGGAGCAGCGAAACCCGGTTCTGCGCGGACTCTGCACGCCGCGAGGCAAGGCTGTACGCCTCCGCATCCTTGCCCAGGAGGTAATAGGAAAAGGCGATGTCGCCGCGCAGCTTGTCGGCATAGTCCCGGCCCAGCGCCCGGTGGACGGCGGCATCGCGGAACAGGCTGTAAGCGAGATCGGGCCGTTCCTCCTTCAGATGTTGCTCGATGATCCCGGCATAAATCGTGCCGACCGCTGTCGGCGGTTTCTGCAGGGGCTTGGCGACGAACAACGGCGTGGGCCGGCGCACCGGCGGGGGGGTTTTCGGGGGGGGGGGGGGAGCGGCGCGGGGGGGCGCGCGGGCGGGTGCTTTGCGGGCAGCGGCGGCAACAGGCCGGGCGGGCAGCGTTTGAGCGCCAGGCGCGACACCCGGTGCGCTCCCGGATGGTCGCCATAGGCTTCGAGCCAGGCCCGCAGTTCTTCATAGGGCGTGATGTAGTCGTGGGAGACGACGTAGCGTCGGTAAAGCACATGGCCCATCAGCCGGAAGTCCTCGAGTTCGCGTGCGAGCGCGTCGGCTTCATCCCAGCGGTTCTCCGCCTCCAGCACAAAGAGGCGCCGGTAGCGCTCGACATCGCCCGCAGAGAGGATCCGGAAGTCGGCAGCCTCGGCGGCTCCGCTCCAGACTGCCAGCGCGGCCAGCGCCAGGGCCCTCACTGGCAGCCGCTCTCCAGCCGCGCCTTGATGGCCGGAACGTCCCGCCAAGCCTCGCGCTTGCAATGATCGCCCGAAATGCGTGCGGAGTGAGTTATCGCGCAACATGTTCCATCCCCTGTGTTTCCTGCGATGCAGCTATGTCGCTGGGATCGACGGAAACTTTCTTAGAACGTGCGGCGCTATCCGGTATTTTGAGGGACTGCCGAAAAATTCGGATTTCCTGCTATCGCGGCCTGAAACGATACTTGGCGCGATATGAGCTATTCGAGGCGACCGGGCTTCCGAAGACCGGCACTAGAGCGGAATCCATTCGAATTGAACCGCAACAGGAACCGAACCCAAAACCGTCACCCCGGCCCCCGAGCCGGGGTCCAGAACCGCCTTCGAAACTTGGTGAAGCTCCGGTAGTCTGGACCCCGGATCTCCGCTCCGCTTCGTCCGGGGTGACAATAGAGGGTGCGCCTTCGACTTCGTTTCAACTCGAACGAACTGTGCTCTATCCGGCGCCCCACAAAGAGATGGACAACGAGCAGTCAAAAAGGAAATACGATAACTTCCCCGCAAACAGTCCCAGCGCCGCTCAAGAATGTAATATTGCAGCGGTTCCATACAAATTATTCTTCCTTTAATGAATAAACGTCGGCGGATGAGACGATCGATTAACTGTCCGGTTCGATGCTGGCGCGTTCAGTTTTGTAGGGCCTCTTCGATTTGCCGGGACCTCTTCGGCTTTTGTCTTCTCCGTATTGGTCGGCGAACGGACGGGGAGGTATGCAGGGGGTGGGTTGTGTCGCAACCGACCGAACAAGACGCCGCAAGGACATCGCCAGCGTCATCCGGTGGGTGGGGCCGCGAGGCGCAGGCCGCTCGCGTGGACGAACAGTCTCATTCCGGAGAGGAACCCCGATCGCGAGGACCTGAAGAGGTTCACGGAAGAAACTCGTGGGAGACCGCCCGTATGCCGTCCCGGCATGAAGATTGCCGCGAAAGCATTTTCATTTCCCCGTGATTTGCCGTTCTCAATTCAGGCACAGGCATCGGAGACCCCGGGCGGCAGGAGCGTTTGCGGCGGCGTTCCGCGGATCCGTTGCGTTGGAGGAGCGGCATGTCCAGATGGGGCGGACACGCGATCGACAAATATACCACCGGCACCGTGCTCGGGACCAGCGAAGGGCTCGGCTGGGACGGGCTGCAGGCCGAGCGCTGGCACAATTCCGAGGGCGATCTCGGCGAGGTCGAGGTCCGCGACACCGAGGTCATCGTCATGATCGAGGGAAACCTTCCGATCAGGCGTCGCGGCGACGGAAAGCTGGAGCAGTGCCACGCGGTGCCGGGCACTGTCTGGCTCTGCCCCGACGGCGTCCGCGAGGACATGATCCGGCTCTACGGCGAAGTCCCCGAGAGCCTCCACCTCTTCCTTCCCGCCACACCGCTTTCGGCGGCGGCGCTCCGGGAACTCGACGTCGATCCCGGCCGGGTCGCGCTGCATTACGTGGGCGGTTTCCGCGACCCCCTCATCGAGCAAATCGCACGGACGATCCGCACCGAGATGCTCGATCCGACGCCGGCGGGGAAAATGGCGGTCGAGACACTCGCGGCCGCACTCGGCGTTCACATTCTCAGACACCGTTCCAACCTGAACCCCGCCTCGGTCCCGCAGCCGCGGGCGCGCGGCGCGCTCGATCTCCGACGTCTTCGAAGGGTGACCGAATTCATCGAGGCCTATCTCTCCGACGACCTGACGTTGGAGCGGCTGGCGAGCGAGGCCTGCCTCAGCCCGTTCCACTTCGCCCGCGCCTTCCGGGCGGCGACC